>JAPOLW010000380.1 GCA_029976905.1 bacterium
AGGGCGGTCGTGGAGGACATGTTGATGATGGAGCCTCCCGATCGTCTCAGCACGGGCATGGCGTAGTGACAGCCGAAGAAGGTGCCGTCGAGATTGACGCGAAGGGTTTCGCGCCAGACCTCGGGCGTCGTCGTTTCAACGTTGCCGATCGGGGCGATACCGGCGTTGTTGACCAGGATGTCGAGACGTCCGTGTGCCGCAACGATGCTCTCGATGACCCCCGGCCAGGTCGATTCCTCCCCGACGTCCTGCTCGAGAAAGAGGCCGCCGCAGGCGGCGGCAACGTCGGCGCCCGCGCCCCGATCGATGTCGGTCAAGACGACCTTTGCCCCTTCCTCGGCAAGCCGGAGCGCATCGGCCCGGCCCAGCCCGGACGCGGCTCCCGTGATGAGTGCGACCTTCCCTTCCACGCGGCCCGGTCTTGCCGGCATCAATGCGTCTCCCTCATGCGTGCTCTCCTTCCCCTCTGCCCCCTGCGCTGTGCGACGGCTCGCCACTTTGCTGGGCGCGTGGCTCCCGGTCAATCCCGGACGCGCCCCTCCTGCGGGCGAGAATCCTCTGCTAGGTCGATCCGCATGTCCGGTCGGCTCCTCTCGTGCGGTCTCGGCGCGCTCGCGTTTGCTTATCTTGCGGCGTGGCCGGTTCCAGAAGCGGCCTCCGTCGCGCCGGCCGGAGCGGCAAGCGACGTCGTTGCGTCGCCCGATTTTCTACTCGACGACGGTCGTGACCTGCGTACCCTCGCCGGACCCGGGGTGCGCGGCCTGCTGGAACCCGTTCGCGGGCGCGGGGCCCGCTTCGGGCCCCGCCAGAGGGAGCGGTACTGCCGTCTGAAGCAGGAGACCGACCGCCTACAGTGGGTCGTCGAGGACCTCGCCACCGGCGAGATCCTCTCGAAAAGTCCGGGGGCCGAGCGCCTCTTTTTCGGGGCGTCTGCTTCGAAGATCTTCGTTGCGGGCGCGGTCCTGGAGAAGGCGGGGGGGCGCCTGGACCGCGAGCAACTCGATCTCCTCATCCGCATGATCGTGGTCTCCGACAACGGGGCCTGGCGCGCTCTGCAACGTCAGGCGGGCCCCGACGGCTCAGACGACGGAGGTCGCGCGGCCGTACAGGCCTTCACCCGGCGAAGAGGCTACCCAACGATCCAGGGGTTTCAGGGGTGGATGCGTCGCCCCGACGGGTCGCGCGTCCACGGTAACGAGTTGAACGCGGTCGAGGTCTCGCGCTTCCTGCGCGACACCTATCTGCGCCGCTACGCGGGCGCGGATGTCCTCTGGAAAGTGATGCAGGCGACGCGGACCGGAGCCTCCAAGATCGACAAGTACACGCCGGCGGACGTGTACATCGCGGGGAAGACGGGGACCTACAGCGGTTCGAACGAGAGTCCTGCGACGGTGAAGCTTCCCGCCATCCACGCGCGCAATCACGCGGCCAGTGTGCTGATCGGTGGCCGGCAGTACGGGATCACGATTCTCTGCAACACCGGGGACAGCGAGGACGTCGCGGTCCTCGGCGGCGGGCTCCAGAGGGAATTCCTCGGGGTGGAGCCCACCGTGGTCTGTCGGTGACCACGCTCTGGTCGATCCGCCCGGAACGATGGTCTCGGGGTGGTGGACGGGGGTCGGGTCCGATGGCTAGAGATCAGTCTCATCGAAGGAAGATCGAAGAGTGCGAGGGGCGCCAGCCCGGTCGCAGAGCGCCCGGCGGATTGCCCCCGGGGCCGCGTCGATGAGACGGGAAAGGATTCAGGATGGGAGAGTTCGACGGGAAGGTCGCAGTCGTCACGGGTGCCGGCGGTGGGATCGGAGAGGCGTATGCGCGTGGGCTGGCGCGGTCGGGGGCGCGCGTCGTCGTTGCTGAAATCGACGTCGACGCCGGCGAACGGGTCGCCTCGGCGATCCGCGAGTCCGGCGGCGAGGCGCTCGCCGTGCCGACCGACGTCTCCGACGAGGAGTCGACCCTCGCCATGGGAGCAGCCGCCCGGGATGCGTTCGGGGGAATCGATTTTCTCGTGAACAACGCTGCGATCTTCCGCACGATGGAACGCCACTCCGCTCTCGACGTGCCGATTGAGTACTGGAACCGGTTCATGGCCGTGAACATGACCGGCCCGCTTCTGTGCACCCGCGCGGTGGTCGATTCCATGAAGGAGCGCGGCGGCGGTGCGATCGTCAATCAGTCGTCGACGGCGGCCTGGATGGGTGCGGGCTACTATGGCATCGCCAAACTCGCACTCCACGGCTTGACGCATTCTCTCGCGAAGGAATTGGGCCCGTCCCAGATCCGTGTGAACGCCATTGCCCCGGGCCCGACGAATACCGAGGCGCTGCGGGGTCTTCCCGAGGAGATCATCCAGGGGATCGTTTCGACCCTGGCAATCGCGCGGACCGGCACGGTCGACGATCTGGTCGGTCCCCTGGAGTTCCTTCTTTCGGAGAAAGCGGGTTGGGTGACGGGGGTGGTCCTGAACGTCGACGGAGGCCAGGTAATGCGGGTTTGACCCGCGGGCGCTCGCCGGACCTCCGATCGTCGACGGGGGAGGGGGAAGGGGCAGCTGCTCAGCGCTCGACGGGCCTCGACGGGCCGGCGCGTTCAAAGAAGGACCAGATGGCCTCGGGAGCGTTCACGTCGGCGTTGGTCGCGCCGAGCAGGCGGAGATCGCGCCGTCGGGGATGCGGCATGGTGTGACCACCCCCCTGGATCGCCCAGAGGACCACTTCTGGTCGTCCGGGGGCGTGCCAGCGCATTTCGACGATGGCGGAGCCGTCGTCCTTGCGGACGTCGGGGAGCGGACGTTCGATGGGGTCGCTGTGGTAGCCGGCCTCCCGGGCAAACGAGCGGATCGTCTCATCGCTCGAGTGGACGGTGCCGCGGTCTCCCCACAGACCATAGAGAGCAACGCGGCCCCCCGAAAACGGATTCATCGGATCGTCCGTGCCGTTGATCAGAAAGATCGACATTGGCCTCCCGGTCGGCCTGCAACCGAGGTTGTCGCCCGAAGGAAGAGACGCGGCGATCGGCGCGATTGCTCGCACGAAGTCGGGCGCTTCGAGGCCGAGCCGCAGCGATAGGTGGCCGCCGTTGGAGAACCCCGTGGCGAAGATACGCCTGGCGTCGGCGCCGTCGCTGTGCACGAGCCGCTCGGCGATTTGGCGAAGAAACCCCACGTCATCGACGTCGAGGGTGTTTGCGGTGTAGGGACCGGCCGCACGGCATCCATTCCAATGTCGCTCGAAGCCGTCGGGGTAGACCACCAGGAAACCCTTTTCGTCGGCCAGGCGATCGAACTCGAAGGCAGAGCGCATGCGTGCGCTGGCGCCGTCTCCCATGGAGCCGTGCAGGACGAAGACGATGGCTGGCGCGTCCTCCGGCGCCGCTGGTCGGTAGACCGAGTAGGTGCGTGTCCGAGACTCCCACACGAGGCGGTCCTGGCTCAGGGAGCCGGCAAGAGCGGGTTTGGGTACGTCGGCCGCGCGGAGCAGCCAGGTCGCCGCACCCAACATCGCCATGCCGGCCACACCCAGCGCGACCGCCGCGCGTTTCCACCAACGTGTCATCCCTGCGTGTCCTCGCCGTCTGCCGTGGTCAGTGCCGACGCTGCCGGGCCTGTCCGTGGCGCAAAAGGTGGCCCGGAGTGGCTCCGGTGCAGACACTGTCGATGTGGGTGACGACACCGTTGACCACGGTCCACCGCCAACCTTCGGCCTTCCTCGAGAGTCTCCAGGCACCCGCCGGCCAGTCGGCAACCCGTTCGCTCGGCAGGAGCGCGAGCGCGTCGAGGTCGTAGACGACGAGGTCGGCGGGCATTCCCTCGGCTACGTATCCGCGATCGAGCAGGCCGGCGGCTTGTGCGGAGTAGGCCGAGAGTCGCCAATGAGCGTCCTCGAGATCCATGATGCCACGGTCGCGGACCCAGTGGGCCAGGAATTCGGTCGGGTAGGTTGCGTTGGTCAGGAATTTCGTATGCGCGCCACCATCGGAAAGTCCGGGAACGGCGTAGGGACAATTGGCGATCTCGCGCATCGTTTCGAGATCGATTTCCTCGGGAGCGCTCTTCCAGCCCGCTCGAAGTTCGCAGGCGAGTGACACGTCGAGGAAGGCGTCGATCGGGTGCACGCCCAGGCCGGCGGCGATCTCGGCGACGGCGGCGACGGGGCACTCGGTGATGAGGCGAGCTCAACGGCCGTCGCGACGCACCGGGCGCTTGTCTTCGCGCAGAGCGCAGACGTCCGCGGCGATTTGTCTGAGCGATCCCTCCACCGCCGGGCTCGACTTGCACACGAATTCGTCGCAGATCTCCGACAAAGGGGTGAGGCCCTCGATGGTGGCGGTCTCCGGGTCGAACGACTTCAACGCGAAGACGCGAAGGAGGCCGCGTTCGTTTGTGCGAAAAGAGGGGTTCGTCACCC
>JAPOLW010000381.1 GCA_029976905.1 bacterium
AGGTCTTTCGAGCGCGTCGGGCCATCCAGAGTCGGTCGCCGCCAACCCGTGAGAGGCGCACGTCCTCGAGGCGATACGCCCCGCGCAACGCCCCGATCTCCAATGCCCCGATCATCGGGATTCCGTCCCCGCCGATCAAGAGAGGCGCCTGAAATGCGCAGATTTCGTCGACCAGGTCGCTTCGCAAAAGGCCGGCCGCGAGCTCGGCGCCCCCCTCGGCGAGAACCGACGTCACGCCCCGGCGGGCGAGCGCCCGCAGGAGACCACGGAGGCTCACCCGACCCGCCCGGTCCCCCACCCGCAGGATTTCGGCGCCAGCGCCTTCGAGCCGGGCGGCTCGCGAGGCCGGAGCGTCCCGCGTCGTCGCAATCCAGACCGCCCCGGTCCCGGCCCGGAACATCCTGGCCTCAGGCGGCGTGCGCAGGCGGCTATCGGCGACGATACAGATCGGGTCGCGGCCGCGAGGCCGACGACAATCCAGAGAGGGGTCGTCGGCAAGCACGGTGCCGACGCCCACGAGCACCGCATCGAGTTCATCGCGCCATCGGTGCACGAGCTGGCGGGCCGCCGGCCCCGTGATCCACTTCGAGGAGCCATCGGGTGCGGCGATTCGACCATCGAGCGACGCGGCCAGTTTCAGACGAACCCACGGCAGGCCGGCCGTGCGGTGGCGGCGGTAGAAGCGCAGCAGTTCGTCACAGCGCTCCGTCTCGACCCCCGTCGTCACCTCGATGCCCGCGGCGCGGATTCGTCGCAGTCCTCTCCCAGAGACACGCTCGTCGACGTCCCCGCTACCCAGCACGACGCGGGCGACGCCAGCCTCCACGACCGCCGGCGCACAGGGCGGCGTACGGCCCCGCACCGTGCAGGGCTCGAGCGTGCAATACAGCGTGGCGCCTCGCGCGAGGCGGCCGGCGTGCGCCAACGCGACTGCCTCGGCGTGCGGTTCGCCCGCGCGGCGGTGCCAGCCCTCGCCTACGATCCGTCCGCCCCGCACCAGCACCGCGCCCACCGGGGGGTTGGGATGCGTGCGGCCGAGTCCGCGCCGGGCCAAGGTGAGCGCCCGCCGCATGTAGACGACATCGTCCGGGGCGCCGCGCGCGGGAGCCATCC
Source organism: bacterium (assembly GCA_029976905.1). GTDB lineage: Bacteria > Desulfobacterota > Binatia > UBA12015 > UBA12015 > VGTG01. The sequence goes on from JAPOLW010000381.1 coordinate 1,114, forward strand.
TAGGACTCCGCCCGAGGTGCCCGCTTCTTGCGCGGCTGGGCTGCCTTGCGCCTGGCCTTTCGGCCCGTGGCGCGGCGTTCCTTGAGGAGATCTTCGAGCTCGTCGACGAATTCGTCGATGTCCTGAAACGAGCGGTAGACCGAGGCGAAGCGTACGTACGCGACGCTGTCGAGATCGTGCAGAGCGACCATGATCGCCTCTCCGACAGCCGAGCTGGGGACTTCCTTCTCGCCCCCCTCCAGAAGATTACGCTCGATCGCATCGGCCGTCTGCTCGATGGCCTCGACACTGATCGGGCGCTTCTCACAGGCCTTCTTCAACCCCGCGAGGACCTTCATGCGGTCGAAGCCTTCCCGCCGGCCGTCCTTCTTCACGACCGATGGCAGATAGTCCTCGACCCTCTCGTAGGTCGTGAAGCGGCGGCTGCACTTCTCGCACTCGCGACGGCGGCGAATGACGTCCCCGTCCTTACCCAGTCGCGAATCGATGACCCGGTTGTTCAGGTCACGGCAGGCCGGGCACTTCAAGGACTCGTCTCAGCCTTCGCGGTAGAGCGGGAACTCACAACAAAGGGCCGTCACTTCGTCGGCTACCTGGGCGAGTGCCGTGTCGTCTCCAACGCTGGACAGGGCGCGGGTGATCAGGTCGGCGATGCGATCCATTTCCGGCTCCCGCATGCCCCGCGTCGTCACCGTCGGAGTGCCCATCCGGACGCCGCTTGTGACGAAGGGCGAACGGGTCTCGAAGGGCACCGTATTCTTGTTCGTCGTGATGCGTGCCTGATCGAGCGTTTCCTGGCAGACCTTGCCGGTGAGCTCGGTCCCGCTGAGGTCGAGCAGCAGGAGATGATTGTCGGTCCCGCCCGCGACGAGCTTGAAGCCGCGCTGGGCCAGTCCCTGAGCCAATGCCCGGGCGTTGGCCACCACCTGTCGCTGGTAATCTGCGAAGGCTGGCTGGGCCGCTTCGCGGAAGGCCACGGCCTTGGCCGCGATGACGTGCATGAGAGGACCGCCCTGGTTGCCCGGGAACACCGAGCTGTTGATCGTCTTGGCCTCTCCCTCCTTGCAGAGGATCAAGCCGCCGCGCGGACCACGCAGGGTCTTGTGGGTCGTCGTGGTGACGAAATCGGCCAGCGGTACCGGAGACGGGTGCACCCCTGCCGCGACCAGGCCGGCAAAATGGGCCATGTCGACGAGCATCTTGGCGCCGACCTCGTCGGCGGCTTCGCGGAAGGGCGCGAAATCGAGCTCTCGGGGGTAGGCGCTGTGCCCCGCAATGATCATTTTCGGTCGGTGCTCGCGCGCGAGTTGCCGTACGGCATCGTAATCCAGCCGCTGATCTTCCCGGCGCACGCCGTAGGGAACGACCTTGAACCACTTGCCCGAGAAATTCACCGGGCTTCCGTGGGTGAGGTGACCCCCGTGGGACAGATCCATCGCGAGGATGGTGTCCCCGGGCTGGAGCTGGGAGAAGTACACCTCCATGTTGGCCGACGATCCCGAGTGCGGCTGCACATTGGCGTGTTCCGCGCCGAAGAGAGCGCAGGCCCGCTCGATCGCGAGCTGTTCGACGACATCGACGTGCTCGCACCCGCCATAGTAGCGCCGGCCCGGATATCCTTCGGCGTACTTGTTCGTCAGAACCGAACCCTGCGCCTCGAGCACGGCCCGGCTGGCAGCGTTCTCCGACGGGATCAGTTCGAGGTTTTCCTCCTGCCGCTGGAGTTCCTGCGCGACAACGCCGGCAATCTCCGGATCCGTCGTGGACAGCGCTGCTCGTGAGAGGCTCACTTCTGGTGGCTTTCGATGTAGGCAACCACGTCGCCGACGGTCCGGATCTTCTCAGCTTCCTCGTCGGAGATCTCGAGGTCGTATTCCTCCTCGAGGGCCATCACCAGCTCTACGATGTCGAGCGAATCCGCTCCGAGATCCTCGATGAACGACGCGTTCGGCGCCACCTCATCCTCGGACACTCCGAGCTGCTCGCAGACGATCTCTTTTACCTTGGTTTCGACGTCTGAAGCCATTGCTTTACTCCTCTTTCCCCGTCCTCTGTCCGTATGCACGGGTATTCCACCCGCCCGGACCCTCCTTATCTTTAGCCGCTCGACTTGCCTTCTGCCAGATTTCGACCCCGGCCGCATCCACTCCGGGCCGCTCAGGTATAGAGGCCCCCGTTCACAGCAAGAACGTGGCCGGTGACGTAGGAGGCCTCGGGACTCACAAGAAAACCGACCGCCGCCGCCACCTCGGGGGTACTGCCGAGACGTCCGAGCGGGATCATGGCCAGGTAGGCCGCACGAGCCTCTTCTGGCAGCGCCGCGGTCATTTCGGTGTCGATGAAGCCCGGGGCGACCGCGTTGACCGTGATCGAACGGGACGCAAGCTCTCGCGCCAGCGCCCGGGTCATTCCCTCCAGGCCGGCCTTGGTCGCCGCATAGGCCGCCTGGCCCGCGTTCCCCATCGAAGCAACCACCGAAGACAGATTCACGATCCGCCCATAACGCGCCCGCGCCATCGTCCGTGCGGCGACGCGGCTGCAGCGAAAGGCCCCACCCAGGTTGACCTCGAGCGTCCTCTGCCAGTCCTCTTCCCGATAACGCAGCAGGAGTCCGTCGCGCGTAATCCCGGCGTTGTTCACGAGGATATCCAGGCGTCCCTGCTCTTTGGCGAGCGCGGCGATCGCGTTCGCTGGGGCCTCCGCATCGCCGACATCGAAGGGACAGAGCCCCCCCTGCCCGCCCGCCTCCTCGATTTCCGCGAGACACGATCGCGCAGCATCGACATCAGTGCGGTAGTTGATCGCCACGAAGGCGCCGCGTTGGGCCAGGGCGCGCGCCACGGCGCGGCCAATCCCACGCGAAGCACCCGTCACGAGTGCCACCTGGCCCTCGAGGGGGCGTGCTTCGATACTCATGCGCCAAACTCCTCGACACATTTCCGGACGGAGGCGACGTCGCCCGCTTGCTTGCAGGAAAAGGATCGGTCGATGCGACGCAGGAGCCCACCGAGAACCCGCCCCGGCCCGACCTCGATGGCGACCTCTGCCGAACGGACCACCGTCTGGACGCATTCCTCCCAGCGCACCGATGCGGTGATCTGTTCCCGCAGCAGGGGTGCAATCCGACCGGGATCCGACAGCGCCGTCGCATGTACGGTCGAGACTTGGCGCACCACGTGTAGCAATGCGTCGGCGACGGACCGCATGGTGGCCCTGCAGATGCGATCCCCTAAGGCAGCGGCGGCGCTCGACACCGTCTTGCAGCAGGCATGGGGCCAC
>JAPOLW010000382.1 GCA_029976905.1 bacterium
ATGGGTACCGCGGCCTGATCCGTCAGCTGAAGGTCCTGGCGGTGCGCTGGGAGGAGGAGCACCCCGACGAGGCCGTTCTGGTGGCCTCCCTGCGCGACCACGCCCTGGCCAACCGGGCGGTGGTGGGGGATCTGCTGGCTCGCTCGGACCCGCACGCGCTGGATTGACCGGGCTTCCCGGGGCCTTTGTCTCCGGCGACCCGGTCCGTTAGGGTTGCCCAGTGGAAAAGGGCCCGCATGGCGCGGGCTGAAGGAGTCGTCGCATGGCCCGCGTCACCGTAGAAGACTGTTTGGAGAAGGTTCCCAGCCGTTTCGAGTTGGTTTTGCTGGGTGCCCGCCGGGCAAAGCAGCTCCTCAAGGGCTCACGCCCGCTGGTCGAGAGCGACAACAAAGAGGTGGTGACCGCTCTTCGCGAAGTCGCTGCCGAGAAGGTGAGTGTCGTGTACCCGACGGCGGAGGAGTCCTGACCGGCTCCTTTCGACGGCTCTGATGGAATGAGCCCGCCGTCGCGCAAGGGCTCCTCGGATCCATCCGACGACGCGAGCCACGCCCGCAAGGGCTCCGCGGACGCGAGTTCCGTCCGCAAGCGGCGACGCCACGTCGAAGCCGAGGTCGTCGTGCAGGGCGATTCGGGCGTCGAGGTGGAGGCCCCAGCGGACGACGAGGTCTTCGGGGATGACCGGGCGCCGGATCCGGTCGACGTGGAGGAAGTGGAGGAAGTGGATCCGGTCGACGTGGACTTCCGGTCCCCGATCGGGGAAGCCGAGACATCGGAGGTGACCCCCGGGCGGCCGGAGGGGATTCTCCTCGACGGTGCACCGGAAGAGGAGGACGCTTCGGATGCGGGCGGGGCGGAACGCGCGGGGACGCGTGGTGGGCGGTCGGCAGAGGAGGGCGAGGGCACCCTTGTTCCGACCGATCCTCTGCAGCGCTATCTTGCCGAGATCCGGCGGCATCCTCTCCTCGACCCCGACGAAGAGCACGCTCTGGCGGTGCGTTGGCACGAGGTAGGTGATCGCGAGGCCGCGGCCCAGCTGGTCACCTCGAACCTGCGCCTGGTCGTGATGATGGCGCGGCGGTACCAGCGCGCCTTTCGCAACATTCTCGATCTCGTACAGGAAGGCAACATCGGCTTGCTCGAGGCGGTCAAGAAGTACGACCCCTACCGGGGCGTTCGATTCCCCTCCTATGCCGTCTATTGGATCCGCGCGTACATCATCCGATACGTCATGAACAATTGGCGGGTGGTGAAGCTGGGCACCACCCAGGCGCAGCGTAAGCTCTTCTTCAATCTGCAGCGCGAGAAGGAAAAGCTCGAGCGCGAGGGCTACCGACCCGACCCCGAACTGATTGCGGAACGGCTCTCGGTCAAGCCGTCCGAGGTCGTGGAGATGGAAAAGCGCCTTCTCGGAAGCGACGTGTCGGTCGACGCGCCGGTTGGAGAGGAGGGCGATGCTTCGATGCTCGATCTCCTTCCGGATCGAAGCAGTGAACCCGAAGAGGAGGTCGGCGAAGGCCAGCTCCAGGCGATGATCCGGGAGAGGATGCGTCTTTTCGGGGAAGAGCTCGAAGACAAGGAGCGTCGGATCTTCGAGGAGCGCATGATTGCCGACGAACCCCGGACGTTGGCCGAGTTGGGCGAGATCTACGGGGTCAGTCGGGAGCGCATCCGGCAGATCGAAGAGCGCATCAAGCGTCGATTGCGCGAGTACCTCGTCCGACACATCCCCGACATCGCCGATGTCGACGTCCGGATGCCGCTCTCGGATCGCCGCTCGTAGACGTCAGTAGCCCATCGCGTTCAGGAAGTCCTGGAGTCTCCCGAACCGCATGTACGGGTTCTTGCGGGATTCGTCCCCGATCGTGGACGTGGTGCGCTCGCTGTAGTTGTGGCCGGGGTAGAGGACGGTCTCCGGGGGCAGGACCTTGAGCGTGTCGTTGAGGCTCCTCCAGAGGTCCTCGGGGCTGCTTCCGGGAAGGTCGACGCGGCCGCAGGAGCCGATGAAGAGAGTGTCACCGGAGACGAGGTTGCCGTCGACCAGGAAGCACTGCGAGCCCGGTGTGTGCCCCGGGGTGTGCAGGAACTTGATCGGGATGTCGCCCACCCGGAAGTCGTCGCCCGCCTCGGTCAGAACCAGGTCGGACGCAGAAAGTCCCGATACCCGTGACACGTACGGGCCTTCGGACTTGTGGAGGTAGATCTTCACCGGGAGACGACCAACGAGTTCGGCCGCGCCGGTAATTTCCATCCCCATCATGGATCCGCCGAGGTGATCGGGGTGGAAGTGGGTGACGAGCCCGGCGGTGATCTTCATGTCGTCCCGTTCGGCCTCGTCGACGAGTCGGTCGACGTCCCACGCGGCGTCGATCACGACCGCTTCCCGGGTCTCCCGGTCGCCGACCAGATACGCGTAGTTCTGCATCGGCCCGACTTCGATCTGCTTGAGATAGACGCGCGATTCCCCGTGCACGGAGTCTCCTCACTTCCTCCGCCGGGCTGGCTTCGTCCCCCGGGGCGGCTTTGCGGTGGCCTTCCTTGCGCGTGCGCTGCGCGGCGGGGGCGACGAGGCGGTGGACGTTTTCGCGCGGACCGCACGCTTCCTGGCAGCGGTCTTTTTGGCTGGACGGGCAAGCTGCACGCCGCGCTCCCAGAGGTACTCCTTCTCGTCCGTCTTCAGGGCAATCCACCGGGCGAGGACGAAAAGAAGATCGGAGAGCCGGTTCAGATAGCGCAGCGGCTCGCTGCCGACCGCTTCGGCGGAGGCCAGCCGCAGGACGTCGCGCTCTGCCCGACGGCACACGGTGCGGGCCTGATGCAGGAAAGCCGAAACGCGACCGCCCCCGGGCAGAATGAACGAAGGCAGAGGGGCAAGGTCCTTCTGGCATCGATCGATCGTCGTCTCGAGGGCGCGGATCTCTTTTGGTCCGACGACGATCATGCCGGGGTAGGTCTCCCCCGCCGGGGTCGCGAGTTCGCTCCCGAGATCGAAGAGTTCGTTTTGCAGGCGGGTCAGAATCGTGTCGAGGCGGCGGGCCGCAGCGGCCGCGGAGCCTCTGGCCTGCACGCATTCTTCGTTGAACGTGCGAGCGATCCCCAGGACGCTATTGAGCTCGTCCACGGTCCCGTAGGCCTCGACCCGTGCCGAGTCCTTCCGGGTGGGAACACCGCCGACGAGCCGCGTTTCGCCCTTGTCGCCTGTCCGCGTGTAGACGCGGTTGATCCGTATGGCCATCGTACAAACCGGGTTCAGCGCCCGCAGCGCTCGCGAACGATTTCGATCAGGCGGTCGGGGTCGACCGGTTTCTTGAACAAGACACCTTCGAGGCCCTTGAGTCGCGACCGCTTGATCACATGGTCTCGGTCATAGAAGAACGCGGTCATGAGCACGACGGGCATGTCCGGGTAGTGGGCCCGGATGAACATGAACAAGTCGTACCCATCGACGTCGGGCATCACAACGTCGCTCAGAACCAGGTCGAAGGCTTCACGTTTGAGGAGTTCGCGTGCCTCGGACCCCGAGGTCACCGTGGTGACCTCGCACGCTTCGGCACGGAGAAGGTCTCCCACGGAATGGCAGACGGCGAGGTCGTCGTCGACGACGAGCAGGCGCAGTCCGGCAAGTTGGCCATCGTGCGGGCTTCTCGACTGCCCGGGCGTGTCGGTGGACCCATCGGCCTCCTCCGAGGAGAGGTCGGTCATCCGGGTTCCAGGGAGGTATTCGCGGGTGTCGTAGCGGCCCTGGCCGGCCATTGCCCCGAGGCGGTGCACGATCGATTGAATCTTTCGCACCGACGTCTCGATCGAGTCGACTCGCTCGATTTCGACGTCGCAGTCTCCCTCTCCAGCGAGAACGCGAATCTCTCCGCCCAGCAGGGATAGGTTGTTGAGGATGGCGGTCAGGGGATTGTTGATCTCGTGCGCCACGCTGACCGAAATCTCCTCGAGGGTCGCCAGTTGATCCTGGCGATGGATCTCGCGCAGGTCCTTGGCGAAGCCGATCGAGCCCGATTCGGTTCCCGTCGCGTCGTAGATCAGGGCGCCGGAAATCGCCACGGCGATTCGTTCCCCCTGCCGGGTCAGGAACGTGGTCTGAAAGTTGCGGACCTTGCCCGCCGAGTCGATCGCCGGGTCACGCATCGCCGCCATGACCAGACGGGCATCCTCCCGCGTGGGGTACAGGGTGTCCACGTGGCGCCCCATGACCTGCGGCGCATCGTAGCCCAGGGCAGTATGCGCTCCATCGTTGAAGAAGACGATGCGGCCATCCCGGTCCACCGCGACGATGATGTCGGGGGAGTCTTCGAGGAGGCGCTCGAAATAGATGGGCGGTAACGCTGACATGGGCCGCGTTGCACCGTCAGGTGACGCAATGCGCCAACATGCTGCGGGCGC
>JAPOLW010000383.1 GCA_029976905.1 bacterium
AGGACTCGTCGGGGGTAACCTGCGAAGCGGCTCCCGTAGACCGCATCGGCGCGGCCGTCGACCAGGGGCTCGAGAAGTTTCGGATAGTCGTTGGGATCGTATTCGAGGTCGGCGTCCTGCGTGAGGAAGATGTCGCACGTGGCGGCGGCAAAACCGGTACGCAGCGCGGCGCCCTTGCCTCGGTTCTCGGGGTGCGCCTGCAAGACGATCTCAGGCAAGGGCCCCCGTCGAGCGCCATCCAACCGCGTCCAACCGTCCGCCTCCGCCTCGCGCAAGGCATCCGCGGTGCCATCGCTCGAATGGTCGTCGACGATCACAATCTGATCGACCTCCGGCCGCCCCACCACCCGGGCGAGCAATTCCCAGAGAGTATCGCGCTCGTTGTACACCGGCACGATGACACTCAGGGTCATGCGCTTTCTCGGCGGAAAATCGGCTACCTCGCTCATCGCCGGCTCCTTGTCCCCTGCCGCACCGTGCAGGTCAAGGGAGTTCACTCCGCACGGCGCGCGAAGGCCAGGAGATCGATCCACTGCGGCGGCTCGGCGTCTGCGATGGCGAAGTCGTCCGGCGCCAGATCGACGAGCTCGCCGTCCTGGCGAGCCACCCGCGTCCGCACCAGAAGCGCCAGACGAGCAAAGACGAACTTGACCACCGCCGCCGGCAGCAGATTGCGCAAGCCCAGGGGATCGAGCCGCAGGATCTTCTGCGCCTGGGCTCCGCGCGCCTTCTCGAAGGCGTAGACGCGCTCGCTGCCGACGATGCCCTTCACCTCGACGGTGGCGAAGAAGGGCTGCAGAGTCGCCGCCAATTCGTCCGCCACATACTCGTGAACGTGGTAGGGATTCTCCGAGACGCTCGCCAACCGATTGGGCGTCGTCAGAATGAGGGTTCCGCCAGGACGCAGGCACGCCGCCGCCGCTTCGAAGAACGGGCGCGGGTCTTCGAGATGCTCGACGACCTGGAAGTTGGTCACGACGTCGAATTCGCCGGGTTCACTGCGGGCCAGGTCGAGCAGATCGACGCAACGAAAACTCAGATTTCCGCCCCCGTACCGCTGCGTCGCCATGCCGATGGCAACCTCGTCGTAATCGGCGCCGACGACCTGTGCGGCATGCTGCGCCATGAGACCGGCGCCGTAGCCTTCGCCACAGCCCGCCTCCAACACCTTCTTGCCGGCGACCAGCGGGCCTACGAGATGGTAGGCCGCGAGATGGCGAGCCATGTCGGGCGCAAAGCGGGCGTCCTCGGCCGAGAGTCTCTCGCCCGTGTACCCCTCGGGGACCGACCAGCGGGCGGCGGCTTTCACCGAATCCGTCACGAACTACCTCCTCTTCCGGCCGGAGTTCGCCCTGCGAGCGGGCGCCGGCCCATCTCCTCGTCCGCCCAGGTCGCTGCGCGGCGCACGGCCGGATCGGCGTCGGCGCTCGCCCGCGCGAGTGCCTCCGCGGACCCGGGCGCCTGTAGATACGGAATCATCCAGGCCACCGTCTCCCGTTCGTCGACCGTCCCCACCTGCAACGTCTCCAGCAATGCCTCGGCCACCTGCCCCCGGGGCAGAACGTCGGGATCGAGCAGAAGCGAGGGCACATACTGGTCTGCCAGGGTACCGGAGTTCAACGAATCGATCATCGTGCGCAAATGTTCGGTCTCACCGAGCTCTGCCAGGGAAAGCGCCGAGATCATCCGCCACCAGGTGGTTTCACGTTCACTCTCGAAGTACTCGAGCCGACCAGCCAGGTCCTCCCGCCCGGAATGGGCGGCCGCGATCGCCGCCAGCGGCCCGATCCGTTGGCGCTCGACGAAGTCGTCGATCAAGCCGACCATCGCCTCGCTCGGGAGCTCCGAAGGAAGATCCCAAAGGGGTCCCACCGGCGGATCATGGAAGCGGAATCGATCGGCGAGCTTGCGGGCGAGCACGTAGTTGATCGAGCGGGCGGCCTCCCAGCGGATCCGACCGTCGTTTTCGAGAAAGACTCCTTGCAGATAGGGAAGGACCCGTGTGTCCGCCCACTCGCCCAGGGCGCGGACGAAGAGCAGTCGCGAACGCCGGTCGGTCGCGACGACCTCCTCTACGGCGGGGAGCCCACCCTCCTCACGGTCGGCCACCGCCACCAGGGCGTCGACCCAGACGCCGCGCACGCCGCGATCGATGTCGGCCAGTCGGCCCGCAACCCCGCCGAGGTCCGAGGCTCGGCCCTGGATCGCCGCCCGACGTGCGGCGCGCGCCTCCTCCCGGTAACGCCCGCGCGCGAAGGCGAGAGACCCCTCCCCCGTCGCGCGCAAACGCGCCCACTCGGGATCGGCCTCCGCCAGGTCCCGACGCGCCAGGACGTCGAAACGCCCGAAGCGCCTTACGAGCACGTATTGCTCGCGAACGAAGTCACGCAGGATGAAGTAGTAGGCTGGCGCCGCGGAGAAGTAGCCCAAACGATCGTTCAGGGTGATGACCAGAGGAGGTGCCACCGAGGCGATGTGGTCCACCATTTCGGCCTCGTCGGCATGCGACGGGCGCCCGGCAAAGAAATAGTCGTGCGGCACGGGCGTCGCGCGGTCGGTGAGAAACGGGATGATCGCGAGAGCCGGAAAGGCGACGATCGGATCTCCCGGCTCGGTAGACGCCTCGACGAAGCGCGCCGCCGCCGCCAACTCCCGCAGATCATGATCCCGGTCTCGTTCGAGTTCCACCGGCAGCGCCGCGAACGGTAGCCGGGTCATCCGACGGATCCCGAAGTCGGCATCGAGAGCGATCCGGGCATCGACGAAGGGAAGTGCCCGCGCACCCAGACCCACGAGAACAGGCAGAACCGCCGCGACCTTGATCGCGGCCCACAGCCGCCCATGCGGCACGTCGGGTATCTGCGGAGGACCGATTTCGGACCACCACCAGAGCTGCACGCGGTAGAGCGCGCCGGCTCCCAGGACGAGTGCCGAGGGCATCGAGATGACCACGTGCATGAAATCGATTCGCGGATAGAGCTGCAAAAACAGGAAGAGGCCGTACACGACCAGAGCCCCGACCATCGCCAGGGGCGCTGGAATGGCGCCCGCCGGGTCCCGACCGAATGCGCCGACGTCCACCAGGCGCGCGAGAACGAGCAAAACGGCGCCCGCGAGCAGCAGGGGAATCACGAAGTAGCTCGCATTCTCCAATTGCAACGCGATGGAGAGAACGAATCCTTCCGGCGCCAGGCCGAAGACCAGGAGAGCCGCCGTCGCCGCCGCCGTCAGGACGCCCAGAAGTGCGAGCACCGCCCGTCCGCTCACCCACCCTCGCGCCAGCGCGCGCGGGAGGGCCCACGCCCCCACGAGTCCGGCGAGGACCGCCACGGTCCAACCGGTCACGTCGGGGTAATACAGAAGATAGATCCTCTCGACCCCGGCGCCGAGCAGCAGCACCTCGCGGCCGAAGCGTTCGACACCGAGTTCGGGCAGGAAGTAGGCAAGCCACGACCCCACCACGAGGACGAATCCCAGGAGAAGACCGCCGACGTCGCGGAATCCATCGCCGAGGGGTCGCACCGCGCCGGCGGCCCACGCCCGCTGCCGCAACACCGCCATGCCACCGACCAGGACCAGGATCGGAACGCCCAGGAAGAGGAACTGCTCGCTCACCACGTCGAAGGTCAGAACCGCGAAGACCCCAAAGAAGGAGACCGCGAGGACCAGCCCCTCGAGGACGGCCCCGAGAACGCCCGCCAGGGGCCGCATCGTGAGCAGGCGCGTCAGGACGACCGCTCCCAGGGCCAGCACCCCGGTGTTCGGTTTGAAGGAGAAGGCCAGGCCGGCCAAAGCGCCCGCAGCGACGAGCCAGGAGCGTTTGCCGGTCTCGATCGACCGCACCGACGCCCACTGGGTCAAGAGCCACGCGGTGACGCCGTACCAGGCGGGATAGGGAATGTTGAAGGAGGCGAATTGGCCCGCGAAGAAGGGGAGAAAGATCGCGTAGGTGGCGGCGGCGCAGGCCGACTCCAACACCGGCGCGACGCGCAGGGAGAGCCGGAAGATCAAGAGGACCGCGGTCGTGTTCACGGCCACGAGGAACCAGCGCAGCGGCAATGCCGACGCTCCGAAGAGCTTCATCAACCCGGCATTGAGGTAGAACATCGCCGGCGTGTAGCCGGTGTGGAAGTCGAGGTAGGGGCGCTCGCCCCGGAAGGTGCGAAGAATCTGGTAGAGGATCGTCCCCTCGTCATCCAGATTCAGGCCGTAGCGCACGAAGCTCGCATAGAGGGCCGCGGCGCCCAGCCCCAGCATCCCGCCCGCGGCCTTGGGGAGGACGAGGTACGACGCCACCCCGGCGCCCACCCCGGTGAATAAATACGAGAACCAAACCCCGAACGTCCCCTCCTCCTCTTCGACGATCCGCCCGAAGACG
>JAPOLW010000384.1 GCA_029976905.1 bacterium
GGATCTCGAGCGTCTCTCCTTCTCCCAGGCGTTCGCCATCGGGGTGGGGCAGTGTCTGGCGCTCCTGCCGGGTGTATCGCGCTCCGGAGCGACCATCGTCACCGGACTCGTTGCCGGTCTTTCGCGAGCGGCCTCGACGGAGTTCTCGTTCTTTCTCGCGCTGCCGACGATGTATGCAGCCTGCTTCTACACGATCTTCAAGGCGCGCGATCGCCTCACCGACGAACTGGGGATTGGAATGGTCGTGGGCCTGGCCACGGCCTACATCAGCTCCGTCATCGTGATTCGCGCCTTCCTGAAGTTCGTGCAAACGAACTCACTGCGTGTCTTCGGTTGGTACCGGATCGCCTTCGGGCTCGTCCTACTCGTTTTCCTTGCCCTGACGGCCTGAAGTTTCCTCCGGGATCAGAGCCGCCACCAGCCGGTCGAGGCCGATGCCGCGCGAGGCCTTTGCGAGGACCGTCGAAGCTCGCCCGTCGGCGAGCAGAGTTTCGACCGCCCGCGTCGCCTCCGTTGCATCGGCGACGTGCGAGACCGTCACGCCGCGCTGGCGCGCAACCGTGGCGATACGCTCGGCCGCCGGGCCGACGGTGATCAGATGGTCGATCCGATCGGCCCGGTCGCCGAGGGCTGTGCCGACTTCCTCGTGCGCGGCGTCGCTTGCCGATCCGAGTTCCAGCATGTCGCCGACGACGAGGAGCAATCGGCTGTCTTCCTCCGCAAGGCACGAGGCGGTTTCGACGGCGGCAATGCAGGAGGCCGGATTCGAGTTGTAGCAATCATCGACGACCAGCAGCGGGCGCGAGGGATGGGAGAGCGCGATCAGTCGGTGGTCGGCGGGCCGGACGTCGGAAAGGCCGCCCACGATGCTTTCGTGTTCGAGTCCGAGGTCGATCGCCAGCGCTGCGGCAAAGGCTCCGGCCCACGCGGCGGGCGCGCCGAGCAGGGGGAGTTCCCAGGCGGTTCGTGCGCCGTCGGGGGCGACGAGTGCGAAGCGCGTCCCGGCGCGGTCGGTGCCGACCTCCGTGATCCGCCAGTCATCCTCCGGCCGCATCCCCAGGGAAAGGATCGAGCCGTCGCGGCGTCGGCGTGCCGTCGTGACCAGATCCGGCTCCGCGGATCCGACCAGCGCCCGTCCACCGGGCTCCAGGAAGTCGAGGATCTCCGTTTCGGCTTCGATGACGCCTGCAATCGACTCGAGCCACTCCAGATGCTAGGCGAAGGCAGCGGTGATGATGGCGGCGTCCGGCCGCGCCATGCGTGCGAGACGGCCGAGTTCGCCCGGGGCGCTCGTGCCGAGTTCGAGCACGACGAAGTCGGCGTCCTCGGGGGTGGCGAGAAGGGCCAGGGGCGCTCCGACCTGGCTATTCGCGTTGCCGGGGGTCGCCCAGGTCTTTCCGGCGCGTCGACAGACCGCCGCCAGCGTCTCCTTGGTGGTCGTCTTCCCGTTGCTGCCTGCGACGCCGATCACGGTCGCGTGCAGGCGTGCGCGCCAGGCGGCGGCGAGTGCTTGCAATGCCTGCGTCGTATCGTCGACCTCGATGCAGATACCGCCAGGCGGCATGCGCGCGGGCGTCCGCATCACCAATGCTCCGGCTGCGCCCGCCGTGAGGGCGTCGCCGATGTAATCGTGCCCGTCGACGCGCTCGCCGGGGATCGCGGCGAACAAACAGCCGGTCGAAACCGCGCGGGAGTCGAGCGCGATTTCGTGGAACCGGTAGTCGGGGTCACCGGCCCGGAGGCGGCCGGCGCAGGCCTCGGCGATCTGCGCGGCGGTGAGGTCCATCAGCGAGATTCGTCCTAGCCGATCCGCCTCCCGGGGTCGAGATGCGGCGTTCGCGAGTCCGGGTGGCTCTGCCCGGCGTGCGCGTGGGGGATCGGCGGGGGAGATTGCATGCTAGGCTTCCCGCCATGTTGCGGCTGATCCTGGTCGATGACGAAGAACTCGCTCGGGAGCGGGTCAAAGGTTTTCTCGGAACGATCCCGGACGTCGAGGTCGTCGGCGAAGCGGAAGATGGCGCCGCTGCCATCGAAGTCATCGCGAAGCAAGCGCCCGATCTCATCCTCCTCGATGTCCAGATGCCGGGCGGAGATGGCTTCCATGTTCTGCATTCATTGGAAGATCCCCCCCACGTCATCTTTGCGACCGCCTACGACGAGTACGCCATCAAGGCCTTCGAGGTCGAGGCCATCGACTACCTACTCAAGCCTTTCTCCCAGGAGCGTCTCGCCGGAGCGATCGATCGGGTGCGTCAACGCATCGAGGCGGGGGAGACGCGAGCGGATTCCGCTGCCCTTGCCCGGGTACTGGCGCCGCCGCAAGGTTGGGCGAAACAGATTCCAGTCCATTCAGCTCGGCGAATTCTCATTCTGCCCGTCGACAAGATTCTCTGGTTCGAGGTCGAGTCGCGCCTGGTCTACGCCCACGTCGACGGTCGCTCGTACATGACCAACTTCACGTTACGCGAACTCGAGGCACGACTCGATCCCGAGGTGTTCTTTCGTGCCCACAAATCCCGACTGGTGAACCTGGCGAAGGTCCGGGAAATCGCGCGTTGGTTCGGTGGTCGCTACCGGCTGGTCATGGAAGACTCCGAGTCGAGTGAGGTCGAACTCTCCCGTGTTCAGGCGCGTGAATTGCGCGTGCGTCTGGGCTGGTAGGCGCGGGGGGCTCAGGCCTGGGGTTCGTGCGGCAGTGTCCTCCGAAGAACGAGGGTGCCGACCACCGCCGCGGCGAAAGATCCCGCGAAGATGCCGATCTTCGAGCCTGCGATCAGGATGGGATCGCCGAAGGCCAGGTTCGTCACGAACAGCGCCATCGTGAACCCGATCCCGGCAAGCGCTCCCGTGCCGGCAAGGGAGGCGTAACTGACGCCGGACGGGAGGGCGGCAAACCCCAGTCGGACCGAGAGCCACGCGAGCAGGGTCACGCCGATTGGTTTTCCAAAGAAGAGCCCGCAGCCGACCGCCAGCGCGACCCAGAGGCTGGTGGCGTTGCCGAAGACGTTGGCGTCGAAGGCGACTCCGGCATTGGCGAGCGCAAAGAGCGGCATGATGGCCAGGGCGACGAATCGCTCGAGCTGATGGAGGAGGTAGTCGAGAGGAGATTGGGCCCGGGCGTACGCGCCGATCACGTCGTCGACGACGTGAGCCTTGCGATGGCCGCCAAAGTCCGCATCGTCGTCCAGGTTCACGAGGTCGCGGATCTTGTCGGCGAGATGCTCGGCTCGCTCGGAGAAGGCTTCGCCCGGGGCGAGATTCGCAGTCGCTGGCGTCAACATGCCGAGAAGGACCCCGGCGATCGTCGCGTGGACGCCCGACTCGTGCATGAAGAACCAGACGAAGGCGCCGGCCAGCCAGTAGGCGGGGAACGCTCGCACGCCGATGACGTTCATGGCGAAGACGAAGCCGAGCAGCGCGAACGACGTGAGCAGGGCGTTCAGATGGATGGTCTCGGTGTAGAAGACGGCGATGACCGTCACGGCTCCGAGATCGTCGGCGATGGCCAGAGCCAGGAGAAAGACCTTGAGCGACGAGGGGACCCGTTTGCCGAGAATCGCCAGGGCGGCGACCGCGAAGGCGATGTCCGTCGCCATGGGTACCCCCCAGCCGCTCGCCGCCGGGCCGCCGGCGTGGAAGCCGGAGTAGATGGCTGCGGGGACGATCATGCCTCCGAGCGCGCCCATGACCGGGAGCATCGCGCGGGAAAGGGAGGAGAGTTCCCCGAGCACCATCTCCCGTTTGATCTCCAGGCCGACGGTGAAGAAGAAGATCGCCATCAAACCGTCGTTGACCCAGGCTTCGAGCGGCAGGGAGAGGACGGCGTCGCCCCAGCCGAGCGACACCTGGGTGTGCCAGAGGTGGTGATAGGACTCTGCCCAGGGGGAGTTGGCCCAGACCAGGGCCACCACCGTCATCAGAAGCAGCAGGATGGCGCCTGCGTTCTCGAGTTGTGCAAAGCGCAGGAGCGGATCGGCGACGACGCCGATGGGTCGCTTCCTCTGGGATGATTCGTAGCGGGGCATGCGACTGTGTCTCCGTTCTGAATGGCGCGAACCGCTCAGGATTCTGGGGCCTGTGAGGGATCGACGGTGGCCATCACCGTCCCGGTCGGTTGGTCCACCAATTCGACGACGACCGCGCCGTCCACGGCGAACCGGGTCTGCGCCTCCTTCACTCCGGTAGCCATCTTGCCGAGGTAGCCGATCTTCATGACCTCGGGCATCTGGTCCATGGGGAAGTTCGCGAGGAGAACGCGCGCCCGGTCGGGGGCCGTCCATTCGACGTCGACGACCTTCGGCCCGGCGATGCGGTGCCCTCGGAACAATTGCTCGACGGCCCCCTGAAAGGTGTCGGCGGGCGCGGGAGCGGAGGCC
>JAPOLW010000385.1 GCA_029976905.1 bacterium
GCGCTCACCGCGGGGGAACGCGACCGTCTGCTCGGTGTCCTCGGCGGCTTGCGGCGGTCGGCGGCGCAGCGCGTGCGCGCACGGAGCCCGGCGGCGCGCGTGCGTGCGGCGCGGCGTCATCGCGCGGCGGCGGTGCGGGCCGATGCCGTCTCTCGGACCCTATTCGATCTCCCGCTCAGCGTCTTCCTCGATCGGGTGGAACCGGCGGCGATCGAGGAAGTGCCACTCGGGTGATCGCTCTGGTGGCGGTCACGGTCGTGCTGGCGACACCCGCGGCGCGGCTCGACGGGGTGGAGATCACGGTCGAGGCCGTCGATGCGCGTACCGACGGGCGCGCCGAAAGTCTGCGCACGGCGCTCACGCGGGTTGCTCGCGACGCGGCATGGAGTCTCGTCGATGAGCGGCTCGACCCGAACGAGCGGCCTCGCGCGCAGGCCCGGGAGCAGACCTCGGTGCGTGTCGATTTGCCTCCGGCCCGGGCGCTGGAGAGGGCTCTGCCCGCGGATCGACCGATCGCGTGGGTCGGTGGCGAAGTGATCGACGGCGCTGCGCTCGAGACACGGGCCGCGCTTGCGTTCTACAGGCTGCGAGGGGAGCTCTACCGCGACCGTCATCGTCGACTCCGGTCGATGATCGACGAAACCCTTCTGGCCGCCGAGGCGCGACGGCGCAGCGTCTCCCTCGAGGCGTTGATCGACGCGCACGCGGCCGACAGCGCTACGATCATCGCACTGTCGGCGCGGGCGCCGCGCTCAGGCGACGTGCGAGAGGATCCATCGACGCCGACCGGCGAGGCACGCCGTCGTCCGCTGGTGGAGTTCCGCGCACGTTACGCCGCGCGGGAAGCCTTGTTGGAGAAATTGCGCGCGGCCGCCGAGATCGAGATCCTGCTCGAGGCTCCGCCGCGACCGCGCGTCGAGGCCGCAGAAGGAGAGGGGCTCGTTCTGGGCCCGTCGACATCCGCGGACCGAACGGTGATCGTTTTCGCCGACTACCGGAGTCGCTCCTCGCGGCGTCTGCACGCCGAGCTCGACCGGCTTCGAGAGCAAGCGCCCGGGGTCCGCATCGTCTTGCGTGACTTCCTCCCCACCTGGGACGGGGTGGCCGCCGAAGCCGCTCGACTTGCCCGATGCGCCGACCGCTTCGGTCATCTGTCCGCGATGCGTGAGGCACTCTTGTCACGGCCGCCGCCGGGTTCCGGGGAGTCGTGGTTTTCCGCAGCCGAGCGCGCCCGTCTGGCGAGGTCCTGGGGTGTGGAGGACCTCGAGTTCCGTCGTTGTCTGGACGATCCGGCCGTCGTCGAAGCCGTTGGCGAGGGGGCGCGGGAGGCGCGACGTCTCGGCTTCCCCACGGCGCCTGGTCTGGTCGTTGCGGGCATCGCGCTCGGTGGTGTGCAATCGGCGGAGACCCTGGCCCGGGCGCTGCAACCGGTCGCGAATTGAACCCGGAGGCCTGGTCGGGCACTCTGTAGCTCCGTCAGGAGGTGTGGGTCGCATGTGGGGAATTTTGTTGCGCTGGGCGATCGTGGCTGCGGGCCTCTGGGTCGCCGCCGCGTTGGTGCCCGGAATTTCGTTTGTGAGCACGGGCGCATTGTTGCTCGCCGCGGCCATCCTCGGCATCCTCAACGCGGTGGTGCGGCCGGTCGTGGTGATCTTGACGCTTCCGGTGACCGTGGTGTCGCTCGGGCTCTTCCTGTTCGTCATCAACGCCGCGATGCTGAAGCTCACCAGTGCGATGGTCGAAGGCTTCACGGTCGCGAGCTTCTGGTCGGCGGTCTTCGGATCGCTGGTGTTGAGCCTCGCGAGCCTGGTCCTCAATGCCTTCGTCAACGACCGCGGCGGCATCACCAGGATTCAGGTGGACGTCCGTCGCGGGTGAGTGACCCGTCTATTCGATCGGCAGCTTTGCGGAGTTCCAGGCCCGCCACCCGCCGGCGACCGAGGCCACGCGCGTGTAGCCCATGCGCGCCAGGTTCTCCGCGACCAGGGCCGAACGAAACCCGCCGCCGCAATAACACAGGATGCGCGCATCCCGGTCCGGGATCCGAGCCTCGATGTCACGCTCGATCACGCCCTTGCTGAGGTGGACCGCTCCCGCGGCGTGACCGGCCGCCCATTCAGATTCTTCGCGGACGTCGACCAGGTGCGCTTTGCCGGACGAGGCCTCTTGGGCGGCGGTCTCGACGTCGATTTCCTCGATTTTCTCTCTGGCCTCGTCGCAAAGGCGCTCAAAGGCCTCTGAATGTCCTCCCATGACGTTACTCCTCCATCCAGGCGCGAATCAGATCGCGCATCTCGTCGCGACCGGCTTCGAAAAAGTGGGTGGCGCCGTGCACCACGCGAAGCTCCGCGGGGCCAATCGCGGCCCGCAGCGTTTCTTCGAGGGGCGGGAGCGGCGCCAGGTCGTCGGCCGAGCCGTGAATGAAGAGACGCGGCGTCTTGCATTGCTCGATGAGACCAGGCTCGATCAATCGCACGGGTGCGGCGATGGCGACCACGCGCTGCACCCGCGCATCGGCGCATCCCAACCGCAGAGCAATGGCGGCTCCGAACGAAAATCCAGCCACGACGATCTCCCGGGCCTGCGGTTGCCGTTCGCGCAGGAAGTCGAGTGCGGCGACCGCGTCGTCGTATTCCCCCTTGCCCTCGTCCCAGTGCCCCGTGCTTTCTCCGACGCCCCGGAAATTCACCCGCAGGGTCTCGAAGCCGGCCTCTTCGAGGGCCCGGGCGCAATGAAAGACGACGGGGTTGTGCATGGTTCCGCCGTAGACCGGGTGGGGGTGGAGGACGAGTGCGACTCGCTGGGCGTCGTCGCGATGCGGACGATAGATCGCCTCGAGTCGACCATGGGGGACCGCGATGTGCGTCTTGCCCGCGAACATGGGAAAAACCTATAGGAAAACGGTGCCAAACATCTACGTTCTCGGACTCACCGCGCCAGAAACGCGGACGTTCAGTCGCCTGGCGGCCGATTTCTTCGAGAGGGAACTCTCGACACCGCGCGACCACGTCTACGTCTTCCATCAGGAAGCGACGCTTTTCCGCGACGGAGAGGAGGCCCCGGTGCCGCCCATCATCCGGGTCAGCTGGATCCGCCGGCCCGCCGAGCAGTTCGAGCGGACGGTGGCAGGACTGACGCGGATCGTACAGGAGGAGATCGGGCGCACGAGCGGGCCGGTGCAGATCGAATTGCACGAGAAGTGGGACGACGCCGCGGTCGATGGGCGGCTCTGCGGGCAGTGGGCCGCTGCAAACCGTTCGTAGGCAAGGCGGTCGGGGCGCGATGGGGCGGCAGGGGGGGGCGGGGGATGGTCGGAGCGTGCGACGGGCAGCACTCCTGGTCCTCGTCGTGGCGGCCTGTACGGCTGCGCCGCGTCCGGCATGCGAAGCCGATGGTCCGCTGGCGACGATTTGTGGCTTCGAGAACCCCGAGGACGTGGCCTACTCCCGCGAGCACGAGGCCGTCGTGATTTCGGAGATGCGGCGAGGCGACGCGGGGGGCGCCCTGAGCACGCTGCGGCCGGGGAGCCGTACGCCGCGACGTCTTTGGCCCCAGACGCGGTTGCCGGGCATCGAAGCGGGCCCGGCGGCCGGAGACCCCTCGTGTGCGCCTCCCGACGTCGCGGTCTTTGCCCCGCACGGTCTCTTCCTCGCGCCGGCGGGGCTCTACGTGGTCAATCACGGTGGACGGGAATCGGTGGAGATTTTTCGTCTCGACGGGGTTGGCGAGGAACTCGAGGCACGCTGGATCGGCTGCGTCGAGCTCCCCACGGGCACCAGTGGAAACGACGTGGCCGTGGGGCCCCGTGGCGAGGTCGTGGTGTCGAATCCATCGGCGCCGGGGGGGCTCCTGCGCGCCTCCCTCGCCTCGGTGCTGGGGCTGCACACCGGAGATGTCCTGCTCTGGAAGGCCGGGTCGGGCTGGCGTCGCATCCCGGGGAGTGAGTCGAGCGTGCCCAACGGTGTTGCGATCTCGGCAGACGGCCAGCAGGTTTACTACGCCGAGGCGGGAGCCGGACAGGTCGTGCGGCTCGGTCCGGATGGCAGCGAACGCACCGTGGTGCAGGTCCCCGGACGGCCCGACAACCTGAGTTGGTCGGATTCGCGCACGCTGCGGGTTGCCTCGCACGAATCGTTCCTGGCCCTGGCGGCGTGCTGGCGCGGCGGACCCTGCCGGGCGCCGTGGGCCGTTTACGAGATCGATGCGGAAACCCTGGCCGTCGACCGGCGCCTGGCGCACGAAGGGGAGAAGATCGGCGCCGTGGCCAGCGCCGTGTCGGTGGGCAACCGATTCTACCTGGGGTCGGCGTTCGGAGACCGGATTGGCGTCTGGTCGGCGGAAGAGGGTGGATCGTG
>JAPOLW010000386.1 GCA_029976905.1 bacterium
GCCGACATCGAAGCGACGGGGCTTGCGCGGGTGACCTTTGCGTCGCCGTGGCTTCCGACGGTGGTGGGAACCGACGAGTACTGCGACCAGCTCTGGTAGGCCAATCGATTGCGGCGCGAACGCCGTGGGAGGAGGGAGATCCAATGCGTCTCTGCACGTATTCGTCGCGTGGGGAAGCGCGCCTGGGTGCGCTTTGGGGCGAGGATCACGTCGTCGACCTGAACCGCGCTCACCGGGCGGTTCTCGACGCATGTGGCGAGAGCCGGGCGGGGGCTCTCGCGTCGGTCGAACTCCCGTCCGACATGATCGGCTTCCTCTCGGGGGGCGAGGCGGCGATGGCCCGGGCGCGCGCGGCGATCGCCCACGTCGAGGCGGGATCGTCCCCCGACCCGGCGCCTGCCCTCGATCGCGGTCTCCTCGTCGACCGACGGCAATCCGGCTTCCGGTTGGAGGCACCCGTTCCCCGACCGGGGAACGTCCTCGCGGTCGGCGTGAACTACAAGGACCATGCCGACGAGGCCGGTTTCGAGTTGCCGAAGCATCCGGTTCTCTTCGCCAAGCTCCCGACCTGCATCGTGGGCCCGGGCGCCGCGATCGTGCGACCGCGCGTGAGCGAGTTGCTGGATTGGGAGGGAGAACTCTGCTTCGTCCTCGGCAAGCGGGCGCGACACGTCGCCGCGGCCGATGCCCTCGAGTACGTGGCTGGCTTCACCATCGGTCATGACGTCTCGGTGCGGGACTGGCAGTTCCACTCGCCGACGATGATGATGGGGAAGTGCTTCGACACGCATGGCCCCCTGGGGCCGACGTTGGTGACGCGCGACGAGATACCCGATTACCGGGCGCTCGATCTACGCACCCTCGTCAACGGGGAGGTCAAGCAGCACTCCAATACGCGCCACCTGATCTTTGGCGTTGGCGAGATCCTCGAATATGTCACCCAGGCGTTCACTCTCCATCCGGGGGATGTCGTTTTCACCGGGACACCCAGCGGCATCGGGGCGTCGCGACGGCCTCCGGAATTCCTGCGCCCGGGTGACGTGGTCCGGATCGAGATCGAGGGATTGGGCGCGCTGGAAAACCCGGTGGTGGACGAGGAGAGGTAAGCGCGCGGGATGCGACGTTTCATTCTCGCCGCACTCGCGCTGTCGATTGCCCTCGTTTTCGCCGAGGGCGTCACGCGGGTCTTCGTGCGAGTCGATAGGGACGGGCAGCGTTGGCTCGGGGAGCGCCGCCTTCGGCCCTGGCGCATCCCGTCGGGGGTGGTCGAAGAGCGACAACGTGCTCTTCGAGACCCGGGGAGTCTTTTCGTCTACGACGCCGACCTGGGCTGGGCACCGCGGCCGGGCGCCCGGAGCGCGGATGCGCGCGTGACGATCGATGCGCGGGGTGCCCGGCACGACGGCG
Source organism: bacterium (assembly GCA_029976905.1). Taxonomy (GTDB): domain Bacteria; phylum Desulfobacterota; class Binatia; order UBA12015; family UBA12015; genus VGTG01. The sequence continues at coordinate 1,408 of JAPOLW010000386.1, forward strand.
CCCGGACCGGCACGCAGGCCCCCGATCTGCGCATCGTCACGATCGGCGACTCGTTCACCTTCGGGGACGAGGTCGGGGATCGGGAAACCTGGCCCGCGCGGCTCGAGGCCTTGCTCGTCGCCGAGGGACGACGTGCGGAGGTGGTCAACCTTGGCGTGAACGGCTTCGGTCTGGATCAGGCGGTCCTGCGCTTCGAGCGCGACGGTGTAGCGATGCAGCCCGACGTCGTTCTTCTCGGCCTGCAGCCCGAGAACCTCCTGCGCAACTCGAACGTACTCCGTCCCGTCTTCTTCCCGGGCACCGGCTTGCCCCTCTCCAAGCCCCGATTCGTCCGCCGCGGCGACACGTGGGTCGTCTTCAATCAGCCGGCGGCCGGTCCGGAGGAGGTCCTCGCAACGGTGCGTGCCCCCCGGGATGCGCCCTTGTTGGAGCACGAAGGCTGGTGGGACGATCGCTTTCGCGCCGGCCCCTGGCAGGCGAGCGTTCTGGCGTCGCTCGTGGCGACCGTTCTCTGGCCGCCCGAGGCCGCTGCGGGTTTTCGGATGACTCCAACGAGGGCCGATCTCGGCACCTTCCTCGTCGACCGACTCGCATCCGCGGTGGCCGATGGCGGGGCGCGCCTCGTCGTGGTCCACCTCCCCCGCCGTGAGGACCTCGAGGACATCGTCGCGGGGCGCGAGCCGTGGTACGGCCCCTGGCTCGAGGAACTCGAAAGGCGATACGCGGTCGTGCGTCCGGAGGTGGGCCTCGCGACCGTGGACGAGGCCGATTTCGAATCGGGTGGACACTATGGCCCGCGGGGAAATGACCTGGTGGCCCGCGCCGTGCGCGACCATCTGGGGGCCAGCCCGGTGGTGCGCGACGGCCCGGCCGAGGCCGTGGGGGGCCCGGCCGAGGCCGTGGGGGGCCCGGCCGAGGCCGTGGGGGGCCCAGCCGAGCGTCAAGGGCGCCCGGGCGGGCGCGGTTCGCGGATGTCGACCACGCGAATGGTCGGATTGCTCCAGCCGAGCCCCGGGCGCCGCGGCGCGAACTCGACATAGGGGAAGTCGAAGAGGGCCTGGTAGCTCTCGTGACGGTCGTAGACGTAGTCCTTCTGGTCGGCGAGGCGGCTCCCGCGCGCGAAGGTCTCGTAGACGAAGCTACTCGCGACGACGTACGTGATGCCGCCGCGCCGGGCCGCGTCGAGGTCGACGTTCGCGAGAGAGGGGACGTCGGTGCGCTCGGCGGAGCTATGGGCCTCGCGCAGTGCTCTCCCGCCGTGCTCGCGCAGCCACCGATCGGCCTGTAGGCGCGTGTCGTCACCGGCCGCGCGGGCGAGCTCGAACGAACGGGAGGTAGGCACGGCGAGCGTCGCGACGACCGCAATGGCCCCGAGAGTGCGCATCCAGGGTCTGCGCATCGCTTCGTCGACCGCTTGCAGGCCGAGGCCCGAGGCGAGGGCGGCTGCTGGAAGCAGGGGGAGGACGTAGCGCACGAAATCCGGATGCGGTTTGAGCGGACTGAGTTCGGCCAGCAGGTAGACGAGTCCGCCCTGCAGCAGAAGGAGTTTCGCGCCCGGCGCCAGACGACGACGTCGGGCGAAGGCGACGATGCTGCCGCCCAGGGTGGTGACGAGAACCGGCAGGGTCAGGCCCGGGCGCAGACTCTCGGAGAGGTGGAAGGCGAAGAAATGCGCCGGCGCGCTCACCGAGAGATGATCGCCACGCCAGAACCGCTCTACCTGCTGACCGAGGTCGGTCCACAGGGCCATCGGGCCGCCGGCCGGAGTCGAGAGCCAGGCCTCGAGGACGAGCGCCATCGTCACGAAGGTCGCGATTCCCACCACGGCGGCGAGCCCGAGAGACTCGCCTACCGCCCGTCGTCGCCGGGGCGCGGCGATCGCCGGGGAGATCGCCGCGACCAGGAGAAGTACGGCATTGCCGTGACGGCTGGCGATCGCTGCGCCCACGAGCGCGCCGAGCGCCACGGCCGTCGGGCGCTCGGGGCGCAGCGAGAAGCGGGCCAGGCAGGTCACCGCGGCCAGTCCAAGGAAGAGAGCGAGGGTGTCGTCGGGAACGGTGCGTACGGGCACGGTGAAGAGCGGCACGACCGCCATGAGCGCCGCCCCGAAGAGCGCCCAACGAGGCGCCAGTGCGTCGCGCAGCAGTCGCCACGCCAGAAGGATCGAGAGTGCTCCGAAGATCGCCGCAAGTCCGCGGCCGACGGCGTTGGCCGCGGCGCCGCTCAGAGTGGTCGCGATGCGTCCAAGAGCCGCCGCGAGGAAGGGCGCGTCTCCACTGCGTCCTCCGACGAGTTCCGCGAAGCGGACGCCATCGGGATGCAGAGAGAGTGGTGCGGGCTCACCGACGAGGCCCCAGGCAAAGGGGAGGGCCGCCAGGGCGGCGGCGCCCCACCACTCACGCGTCGCAACGCCGGCACCTTTCTTGGCGCGACTCCCGCCTCGGCGCGCCACGAATCAGGCTGCCGGGCTCAGAGCTTGCCGTCCTGCACGTTCCAGGTGATGTCGCCGTCGGCAAGCTCCGCCACGGCGGTCTTCTCCCAGGTGCCGTTCACCCAGCGATAGCGCCGCAACTCGCCCTGGTCCTCCGAGCCGACGTAGATCTCGAGCGAGCCGTCTGCGTCGAGGTCGGCGAGGAGAACGGGCTGTTCGAACCCCGAGGAATTCCCGTCGATCAGGGTCTTGGTCCACCCTGCGTCGGATTGCTCGAAGAGCCAAAGTCCCGAACTGAGACTCCCCGCCACCAGATCGATCGAGCCGTCGCCGTTGACGTCTCCCGCCGCGATGGCGCGCGAGAGGCGATCGGGGATCGTCGAAACGACGCTGCTCTGCCAGGCGCCGTCGGTCCACCGGTATTCCTTGATGGTGACCGGACGGACGAGTTGCTTGTTCTTGAAGGCGCCTTCCCAGACGATGTAGAGCTCGTCGGGTCCCTCGCCGTC
>JAPOLW010000387.1 GCA_029976905.1 bacterium
CAGCCCCGCCTCGTGAAGCCAGGCGAATGTCTCATCGTCCAATCGACCGTCGGCGAACCAACCTGGATGGCGGAACTCGATGGCCGGCTGTTTGCCTGGTGGCAGGCGCTCGACCAGCGTGCGTACCTGCGCTCGCGCCGATGGCGCAATCTTGGGTGGAAGCTGCAGGAAGGGAAGGCCGACCCGGTCGCCGAGGACGTGGAGCGTTTCTGCGAAGGCCTCGAGGGCTGCGTCCCGCACCCGGCCGGGCTGGGTGTGCGAGGCGTCGCGCGGGACCTTCGGACAAAAGCGGAACTGCGCCGGTACCGTCTCGCGCCACGTTCGTAGTCGGTCGACCGACGGCACCGAGTAGAAGGTCGAGTTCATCTCCACGGTCGGATAGCGGTGTGCGTAGTGGAGCAGAAACTTCCGCTGCGGTGTGCGTACCGGGTAGACCTCGCCCGTCCAGGAGGGCACCGACCAGACCGGAGCCCCGATGAAGAGGCGAGGGTTGCCAGCGCGGCGACCGCCGAGTGCAGCGATGTTGCGCGGGTCGAGCGGCGGTGGATCGAAGCGGATCCCCTCGACGTTGGAGACGCGTCCGAAATGCATCCTCCCTACGACCTAGCGAACGTCCCGGCGCGGCGCGAACCGCGGTTCTTCGTCGCGCTCCGCTCCCGCTTCGTCGGCATCGATGCGCTTGGGCGCCAACATCGACAGCCCAGAGGCCATCCGCCGCATCCTCACCCACCCGGGCCTCCCCACCTCACTGCCACGGCCAGGACCAGCGCGCGCTGCGCCCGGGCGCACCCCAGGCCTCTTTGACGTTCGGGGTTGCGGGCGGCGTCCAGGACGACCTCGACTGGTTCGGGACCCGTGACTCGCAACAGGACGACGGACAGGACGCAGAACGCGGCTCGAGGGTGTATCCTGGGGGCTCCATGTATGATTCCAAGATCCCCTCCACCCTCCGAGGCGCAGGCCCGACTGGCGATGGGCCCGAAAGAGCACGCCCGTGGGCTCGATTCCCCCGAACGCGCTGGGTCCTCTCAGCCATCGCATCGACCCTCCTCCTGGTTGCTTGCTCCGAGAAGGTTTCGACCGTGACCACCGTGGCGGCACGCCTGTCCCCCGTGTCGCCGGCCGTCGTGAAGCTCTGTGGAGCCGGGGGCGAGCTTCGCAGGGCCCTCGGGTGTCATGGACAACGATTTCTGAACGGATGGTTGGGCCCCGTCTCGAAGGAGGATGGCCTCGCGACGATTCAAATCACACTCCCCCGACGGCTGCGCTCGCAACCCCTGGTGGTGACGCCGAGTTGGGCTGGGGACCGCCCTGGTGAACGAATCTCTGGCGAACCCTTTCTGGTTCCGGCGGCCCGGGGTGGACGGGAGAAAATCGTCCACCAGTGGCGCCCCCCGCCAAAACTCGCGGCGAGAGGGCGGGTGGGGATGACGCTCGGGGTCGAGCCGATTTCGCGCGCGAATGCGATGCGATCCCATCGGTTCGAGGCCGTCCGGATTCCGGAGGGGGCCTCACTCGAGGTCGCCTGGGGGCGGGCAGACGTCGGTGTTCCCATCTCGGAAGTGCCGGCGAAACTCATCGTCGAGGCTACGATCGGGGAGTCCGATGAATTCGAGGAAGTTGCGACTCTGGACTTCTGGCCGGGGCAACCAGCAGAAGGCTGGCGCACCGAAGCGGTGGACATCGCGAAGTTTGCCGGGCGGGAGGTAGAATTTCGCTTTCGCGTCAGGTTGCTGGGCGATTCGGAAAAGCCAAGTCCGCCCCAGTTGTTGGCCATCCCCCGGTTGACCGTGCGCGAACCGCGAGACGACCGCCCGAGCATCGTCCTCGTCTCACTCGATACCTTCCGCGGGGACTACCTCGGGCGGGAGTACGAGGGACGTTCGCTTACGCCGGTGTTGGACAAGTTCTCGATGCAAGGCACACGATTCGACAATGCCATCGCGCCAAATCCGACGACGACCGCCTCACACATGAGTCTGTTCACGGCCCTCTACCCGCCGACACACGGAGTGTGGGGGCCCAACCCCATGATGCGTCTGCACCCGGAGGTTCCAATTCTGACCACCCTTCTTGCGCAAGCCGGGTATACCACCGCTGCGGTGACCGAGAACGGCATGCTCTCCCGTGCCGTTGGTTTCGATAGGGACTTCGACTTCTATCGCGAAGAGCGCGGATTGGGGATGTGGGACACGGCGGGGACGATCGAGCAGACGTTCGGTGACGGGATGGAGTGGGTGTCGCGGCACCGCGACGAACTTTTCTACCTCTTCCTCCACACCTACCAGGTTCACGCGCCCCGCTCGCCGCTCACGCGGTACGAGTCGACCTTCGTGAAGTTGCCTCCCGGGGGAGGCTCCCGCCAAGAAACCCAGGCGCTCCTCTACGCCGCCGAGGTCTTTCACACCGACGCCTGGCTTGGAAAGTTGGTCGAGGGATTGAGCGAGATGGTTCCCGAGAGGGATCTCCTCATCGTCATCTTTTCCGATCATGGGGAGGCCTTCGGCGAGCATGATGAGATGGGGCACGGGACGTCGCTCTTCGACACGACGATTCGGGTTCCTTTGATCTTCTGGTCTCCAGGCCGTGTTGCGCCGGGGCACCGGGTCGCGACACCGGTCTCGCTGGTTGATGTCGGCCCGACCATTCTGGAGTTGGCCGGGGGCGAGTGGCCCACGGACCATCAGGGTCGGAGCCTCGCGGACTGGATGACCGGGGAACCGGGCTCCGGGGAAGCGGTGCCGGTGTGGGCGGTGACGCATGCCGCCGAAGAATTGCCCTACGTCGGGCGTATCGTACACGAGACCGCTTTGCGGTTGGGCGAGAAGAAGTGGGTGCGCAAGAAGCCTCCCGAGCGCGATACGATTCTTTCCTTCGAGATGGCAAAGGATCCCGCGGAGGTTTCCCCCCTCTCCGGTTCGGGAGATCCGGAGGATCAGATTCGTCTCTGGTGGGTGGAGCAGGTCGATGCAGCCGAGCGGATCGATTCGGGGAGGGAAGCGGTTGGAATGACGGACTCCGTCGATGCCGATCTCGATCAAAAACTACGCGCGCTCGGCTACGTCGATTGATGCGAAGAGGCCGGTTGGTGGGGAAGTCGATCTTCAACCGATTCGAGATCTGCTCAGGGCTCCACGACGCGGGCCATCCTCGCTCGGCCCGGTGGCCGCGACGACATTCCCTGAACCGCACCTTCGGCCCTGGAACCCGTTTCCCGTTGGTCCGAACGATCGTACCGGCGAGCCGCTCCTGCACGTACCCCCGAACCTACGCGTTCTGCACGAGCTTTGCGGCCTTGGGCCGTCGAGCCTGAAGCTCGTCTTTCCATTGCGCCGTCGACGCACCATACCCGACCAGGCCGGACCGCGTGGCCGCCTTTCGGAGCAGCTCGCGTGAGATCGTCGAAGGGTGGCGGCCGACTTTCTCCGTGATCACGCGTCCCCCAGGTCCTCGCGCCTCGAGCGACGCCATTTCTCGATCGCAGGCCATGGCGAGGAGAAGGATCAAGCTCGTCGCGGAACGCAGCCGGCGTTTCGGCACGGGTCGATGCTTGGTTCGAGCAACCGTCGGACGATGGGATCGGGGGGGGGACTGACCCGCTTCCGCGGGAGGTTGCCAGCAGATCCGGGGTCGCGCTGCCGACGTCGGGGCCGTAGACGCGCAGCAGACGCCACGTCGGTCGTGCCCCGCTGGGGGGATGAAGCCAGGAAATCCAGAGCACGCTTTTGGCCCGAACCTCGAGGATCGAGCCGGCAAGGCGCCGTCAATTTCCCGGCTTCAGGCCAGAGCGCAGGAGTTTTGTGGCCGCGTCGATCATTCCCTCGGCGGGGTCGACGACGTGGAGGCCAAGGAGGCTCTGCACGAGTCCGTGGGTGGGAAGGCTTCGACCCTCTCGGATGAGTCTGCGCCGCCTGCGCGAGCGTGCTCGCCGGCTTCATGAGCACGGAGGCGACGATGAGCGTCTCCGGCTGTACGCCGAGCGCTGGTGGGTGTGGATTCACGCGGGGCTGGGCGAGGGCCGCGCTTCAATGGCAAGCCGCAAAGGAGGGTTGAAACGTCACCGCCGTGAGGTGCTGCGGTATCTTCAGTATCGGCGGACGGGGGACGGCGGACGGGGGTCGGGTTGAAACGATGCCCGGCGGAGCGTCGAGACGGGGAACGTCGCGGGATCGAGCTTTGTGAGTTCGAGTTTCGCGAGCGCGGGCGGCAGCAGCGGCGTTAGACGGTCAGGTGACGCCGCCCGCGGCAGGCGCGGTGATCAAGCGCCTGCCGCGGACGATGTCAGTCATGAGGCTCAGTCGCGAGTCCGCTCACGCGGACCGATGTGGGGGGCGGGGCCCCCCAC
>JAPOLW010000388.1 GCA_029976905.1 bacterium
ACGCGAGCTCGTCGCTGGAGCAGCCCCTCGAATTCCCCGCCTCGAATGATCCCGACCATCGGCTCATTCCCGCGAGCCGACAGCCCCACGACCACCTCGCCAACGGGATTGCTCTCGAGCAGCACGGCCGTCGGCCTCTGGTTCGTCAGGGTGTTGGGGACCTCCACGCGCGACACGACACCGTCGTCGGCCACCCAGATGCGAACGTCACACTCGACCTCGGGGTCACCCGGCTCGGTCGAGTCGATCGTGCAGGGGCTCTGTCCGTCGGTGAAGGCAACCTCCCCCCCGGCCGTGATCCGCAGGGCGCCCAGAATCTTGAAGCCGTCGGGAGTCTCGCCCGGGGCCGTGCGAGCGAGGACCGATAGCTCCGACCCGTCCCAGAAGAACAGGCCGTCGTTCTCGAACCGATTGCCGACCTCGAAGGCGAATTCTCCGGTCCGGGCCATCGCCAGATTTCGCACGTTTGCAAAGGAGAGGCCTTCGGCCAGGGGATTGTCCGCCCGCATGACGGTGCGCAGCTCGCCCTCGGGCGAGCGTACGAAAACCGCATTGAGAGACGAATCCGAGGATTCCGAAGCAATGATGGCGATGGTCCCGTCGTCGGCCATATTTGCCGACTCGATGTTCCCGACCTCGAAGTTGCCCGGGAAGCTGTCGCCATCACTTGCGACGAGTTTGAGGTTGCTTGGCGTTGGCGGGACGTCGTCGCCCTTCCCCCCGCAACCCGCCACAGCCAATCCTGCGGCGAGCATGCAGAGCGTACCCAAACGGAATCGCGAAATCATCTTGGAAGTCATGCGCATCACCCTTGTTCCATTCACACCCCAGGGTATGGCGAGAAGCAGCAATCCAGCAACCGCCATCTAGGAAACACATCGGCAGAACAGGGAAATCCCTTCACCGTCGACATGGAGGGTGCTGCGCGGCCTGCCTGGACGAGTGCCCGGACCGCCACGCGGCGCTGCCGTGAAGTCAGTCCCGGGCGCGCAATTCGCCGGGCGACTCCGGCACCACGTGGCCATCCTGCTCGACTCGAAGAGCTCCAACGAGGTCATAGCGTTGCCAATAAATGACGCGCTGTCGCGGCCGACTTGGCTCGTGCTTTGGCCGCTCGTAGACCCATTTCTCGTTGAATTCGATGCCGTGCTCGGTGGTGAGCCGGGGTTCGTTCACGCTCCCGACCGTCCGGTCGGGGGTGCCGAAGAGGCGAACGATCTCGTTGCGACGCAGTGGCGATTCCTGCCCGATGCCGGCCATCTTGATCTCCGTCGCCTCAGACTTCGAAGGAGACGCCATCGAGCGGACAACCGCCCTGGTGAACGTGAGCCTCGAACTCGCTCCGGAACCGACGCAGGAACCATCCCGTTCCCCACGCGGCGGCATCCGAAAGCGCACAAATGGTGTGCCCCTCCATGAAGTTCGTGACCTCGTCGATGGTATCGAGGTCCTGCATCGTGGCCGTTCCGGCCTCGACCGACTTCACCAATTTGTGCAACCAGCCCGTTCCTTCTCGGCACTGGGTACACTGCCCGCACGATTCGTGGCGAAAGAATTTCGCAATCAAGATGGCCGCGCGAACGACGCACGCGTGATCGTCCATGACGACGATCGCCCCGGTGCCCAAAAGCGTTCCGGCCTTTTGCAACGTGTCGTGGTCCATCGTCACGTCCATCGCCATCTCGGCCGTGAGCACGGGCATCGAGACGCCGCCGGGGATCACGGCCTTCAACGAACGGCCCGGGCGCAACCCGCCGGCATGCTCGAAGATGATCTCCCGCAGCGGCACACCCAGCGGAAGTTCGAAGGTCCCAGGATTCAGGACGTCACCGCTGACCCCGAAGATCGTCGTCCCGGTGCTCTTCTCGGTGCCCAGGGTCTTGAACCAGTCCGCCCCCTTGAGAACGATGTGCGGCACGTGGGACATGCTCTCGACGTTATTGATGACCGTCGGACGCTTCCATAGACCCGAAATCGCCGGAAACGGCGGCCGCTTACGCGGTTGCCCCTTGCGCCCCTCGAGGGACTCCATCAATCCGGTTTCTTCTCCGCAGATATAGGCGCCAGCCCCGCGATGCGTGTGGATCTCGAAGTCCAGGCCGCTTCCAAGGATGTTCTTGCCGAGGAAACCAGCCTCCCGCGCCTGCTCGACGGCGGCTACGAAGTTGTCGTAGGGGCCACGATACTCTCCACGCATGTAGACGTAGGCCGCATCGATGTGGTTCGCCCACGCGGCGATCAAGAGCCCCTCGATCAGCTTATGCGGATTGCGCTCGAGGATCTGCCGGTCCTTGAAGGTGCCCGGCTCGCTTTCGTCCGCATTGCAGGCGATGTAGCGGGGATGCTCGATTTCCTTGGGCAGGAAACTCCACTTCGTGCCCGTCGAAAACCCGGCGCCGCCGCGCCCGCGCAGCCCGGAGGCCTTGACCTCCTCGAGCACGGCCTCGGGCGCCATCGATAGCGCCTTCCGGGCGGCCTCGTAGCCCTCGTTCTGTCGGTAGGAATCGATGGACGACCAATTTTCGTCATCCTTCGGCAACAGAAGTCGAACCTCGGAAGTCACTTGCCCTCCTCCGCGTCCGCCGCGGCCAGACGCGCCCGCAACTCGTCGAGGAGCCCGGGTACGCCTTCGATCGTGAGCCCCTCGCGGTAGCTCTCGTTGTTGATCTGTAGGACTGGGGCGGTTCCGCAGGAGCCCAGACACTCCACCTCGCCGATCGAGAAGTCGCCGTCGGGCGTCACCTCGCCCGGTCGAATCGCAAGTTTCTCCTCCAGAGCCCGGACGATCCCACGCGCACCGCGAAGACAACACGACAGGTTGGTGCAGACGCGAAGGTGACAGCGGCCGACCGGCTCGGCGTTGAACATCGCGTAGAAGTGCACCACCTCCCACACTTCGATGGAGCGTACCTCCAGAAGCTCGGCGACCTCGGGCACTACCTCCTGCGGGATCCAGCCTCCGAAGGCCTCCTGCACGAAGTGGAGAGCACTCAGCATGACCGCGCGCTTCTCGGGGTACTTCGGAAATTCCGCGACGATTCGGTCGCGGAGCTCTGGCGGCAGGACGGGCGCCGCGGTCGCGGGCTCAGCGGTCACATTCGCCCCCAATCATGTTGATCATGTCGAACGTCGGAATGACGTCGGCAAGCATGCCGCCGATCACCATCGGCCGCATCGCCTGCGTATTGGAGAAGCTGGGCGAGCGCGCCCGGCACTTGTAGGGCTTTCCGGTCCCATCGCTCACCAGATAGAAGCCAAGCTCGCCATTGCCTCCCTCGACGGCCTGATAGACCTCACCTACCGGTGGAGTTGGCCCCTCGGTGACGAGCTTGAATTGCGCGATCAGCTCTTCCATTTTTCCGAACACACGCGCCTTCGCGGGCAGCCGCACCCGGGGATCGTCCACGTCGACCGGACCCTCAGGGAGGTCGCCCAGACATTGTTCGACCAGGCGGGCGCTCTGTCGGATCTCCTCACAGCGCACCAGGAAGCGGTCCATGTTGTCCCCCGCCTCGCCCACCGGGACGTCGAAGTCCAGCCGATCGTAGACGAGGTAGGGCGATACCCGGCGCAGGTCGAGAGGTACCCCGGAGGCGCGCAGGAGCGGGCCGGTGACGCCGAGCGCCAGGAGCTCCTCCTTTGGCAAAGCCCCGGTTCCCTCCATCCGGCCGCGAAAGATGGGGTTCGCGAGCAGAAGATCCTCGAAGTCCTTTTGTAACCGGGCCACGTTGGCCAGCTTCTCGCGCACGAGAGCCGGGAACTCCGGGCCGATGTCGCTCGAGACGCCGCCGATGCGGACGTAGTTGCAGGTCACCCGAGCGCCGCACATGGCATCGAGAATGTCCCACGCGCTCTCACGCGCTTCGACGGCGTACAAGAAGGGCGTGAAAGCACCGAGCTCCATGGCGCAGGCGCCCAGGCAGGTCAGGTGATCGGCGATGCGTGAGGCCTCGCTTGCCAGCACCCGCAGGTACGCGCATCGCTCCGGCACTTCGATCCCGAAGAGCTTCTCGCAGGCCAGCGCATAGCCCACGTTGTTGATCATCGGAGAGACGTAGTTCAGCCGGTCGGTGTACGGGAACGCCTGATAATAGAGGCCACTCTCGCATTCCTTCTCGAAGCCGCGATGGAGGTATCCTACCTCGACGTCAGCCTCCAGGACCGTCTCGCCGTCCAGGCGGAGGTTCATTCGCACCGTACCGTGCGTTGCGGGGTGCGACGGGCCGAGCTTCATCTCGAGGGGCTCGAACGGGATATCGAGCCGATCCTCGGTCACCGCGTCGTTTTGTTGCTCTTCCATGTCTTTCGTCGCGCCTCAGTGTCCGGAGCCGTTGGAGTCCG
>JAPOLW010000389.1 GCA_029976905.1 bacterium
CGGCGTATGTGTAAGTGGATCGTCGACGAGGAGTGCGATCCCGAGCGCGTCGCGCCGATGTGGGCGCCCGTGTCGGCGGTCGCCACCGGGGCGAAAGACTCGGCCGGGATGGTCCGACCGTGACCGCAGCCGAAGGGCTCGCGATCGTGAGGCCATGGGAGAAGGACGGAACCATCGAGCAATTCAGGAGTCCGCCGCGTATCTTCGGCGGAGAGCCGCGCGATCGCTTTTGATCCACGAGTGTGGAACGACCGCCCGCGAACGAACCATGTACACAAGGAGTCGATGACGATGGCGCAGGAGCCGCGTTACCAGGATCTTCGTGTCGAGATCGAAGACGGAATCGCCGTCCTCACGCTCGACCGTCCGGAGCAGGGAAACGCCTTCACCGGAGCGATGGGCGAGAGCCTGGGCCGCGCCTATCGCGAGTGCGACCGCCGCGACGACGTGCGCGTCGTCGTGCTGACCGGTGCCGGGCGGCTCTTCTCCTCCGGCGCGGACCTCCAGGCGTCCGGCGGCGAAACGTTCGGCAGCCAGGAGGACAATCCCTCCTTCAGCGCCGCCGCGGTCGATCCGCCGGCATGGGAGGTGCGCAAGCCTGTCATCGCCGCGGTGAATGGCTCGGCGGTGGGGCTCGGCTTCACATTGACGCTCCAGGCCGACCTCCGTGTACTCGCACGCGAAGGGAAGTACGGGATTTTGCAGGTGGCGCGCGGCGTCATGCCGGATGCCTACTCCCACTGGACGCTTCCGCGTCTGGTCGGCACCGAGCGCGCTGCGGACCTGATGCTCACCGGCCGCAAGATCACCGGTGACGAGGCCGAGCGCATGGGGCTCGCGAGCCGGGTGGTCCCGGCGGCCGACGTGCTGCCGACGGCACTCGAGATGGCGCGCAGCATCGTCGAGAACACCGCTCCGGTCTCGGTCGCCGTCAGCAAGAAGCTCCTCTGGGAGAGCAGCGGGCTCTCGTGGAGGGAGGTCGGCCGCAAGGAGACGGATCTACACGTCCATCTGATGGGGCGGTCCGACGCCGTCGAGGGGCCGATGGCGTTTCTCGAGCGCCGCAAGCCCGAATGGAAGCTGAAGCTTTCCCGGGATTGGCCGGACTGGCCGACCTGAATCGAGGAGACTCATGGAATTCGACATCATGGCCTTCCCCCGGCGCCTGCGCGAGGTGCAGGAACACACCCGGGAGCTCGAACGACTGGGCTTCTCGGGCATCGTGCTCACCGAGGCGGGACGTACCGCCTACCTCTCGTGCGCGGCGGCGGCCCTCGCGACCGAGCGCCTGCAGATCTGCACGGGCATCGCGGTGGCGTTTCCGCGCAGCCCGATGGTCACCGCCAGCATCGCCTGGGAGCTCGCCGACGCCACCGCCGGACGCTTCGTTCTGGGGCTCGGCACCCAGGTGAAGGCGCACATCGAGCGTCGCTACGGGGCCGAGTACGCACCGCCGGGGCCGCGCATGCGCGACTACGTGCGCGCCGTCAAGGCCTGCTTCCACGCCTTCCGCGGCGCAGAAAAGCTCGACTACCGCGGCGACTACTATCAGCTCTCGCTGCTTCCGCCGACGTGGAGCCCCGGCCCCATCGACGTGCCCGACCCACCCGTGTGGATCGCGGCCGTGCTGCCCTGGATGACTCGCGCCGTGGGCGAGGTGGCCGATGGCCTCCACGTCCATCCCCTTCACTCGCTGGAGTACGTGCGCGACGTGCAGCGTCCCGCGATCGAGGAGGGGCTCGCGCGCTCGGGGCGCACCATCGACGACATCACCTTCAGCTGTCCCGTCATGACCGCGGTCGGCGACACCGACAAGGAGCTCGAGGCCACGCGCAACCACGCGCGCCAGATGATTGCCTTCTACGGATCGACGCGGACCTACTCGCCCGTGTTCGAGCTGCACGGCTACGACGGACTGTCGGACGAGCTTCACGCCCGGCAGAAGAGCGGCGACATGCGGGGCATGGTCGGCCTGATCACGGACGAGGTTCTGGAGCACTACACCGTCACGGCCGGCTGGAACGATCTCGCCGAAAAGCTCGTCGCCCGCTACCGCGGACTCGCCCCAAAGGTCCGCGTCACGACCTACACCGCACCGTCGTTCTTTGCCGATGCCGGGATGCGCGAGAAGTGGGGACACGTCGCGCAAGCCATGCGCGCTTTCTCATGACGTTCGCGGAGCACTATGGCCCGTGGGCCCTGGTCGCGGGGGCTTCCGAGGGCGTCGGTGCCGCATTCGCGGAAGGGCTCGCAGAGCGCGGGGTCGACGTCGTGCTGCTGGCCCGGCGCAAGGCCGTGCTCGATGACGTCGCGGCCGGATGGTTTTTTTGATGTCGAAGGCGCGCGCGCGATGGGGAAGGATGCACGGCCGTGAGCGGCCGGGCCCGACGCGCCGATCGAGCACAGTCCGGCCGCTCTCGCCAGCGACCACCCCCTAGATGCGAACCCTCTACCTCGGAAAGGTGACCCCGTGACATTGCACAGCAGCGTTCCCGACGACGTTCCCGGCCTCTCTCTTCACCACCTCGACCGTGCCACCCAGTCGCTGGTGGTCCGCGAGATCATGCTCGGGGGACACATCCAGGACCGGGCCGCCGTCCCCGCGTTCCTGGAGAGACATTCGATGGAGGAGTCCTGGGACTACGCCATCGTCGAGTGGATGGCCGCGAGCCCGCTCTACACCAGGCGACTGCAGCGCCTCATGAACTACGAAGGCACGGGCGTGTCGACGATCTACAAGGGGCTCCAGCTCGACATCGGCTTCGCCCATCAATTCATGGACGTCGGCTACGATCTTCAGGACGAGAGCTATGGCGAGTTCTGGCTGCGCTCGTGCGGCGCACTCCTCGACGTCATGCCGATGGGCGCCGAGATGACCAGGGGGATGTGCCACACCATCGAGGATCCCACCTTCGACGCGACCGCCGTGGCCACCAACGCCCGCGCCCAGATCCGTCCCCTCCATCGACCCCCGGGCTTCCCGAAAGGCGGTCCCCACTGCCATTGGACCGTCCAGATCTCCCCCGATCACCCCGAGGCCCAACAACACCCCCTCCTCGACGTCGTCGCCGCGTCCCACCTGGCCAAGCTCCCGAACGATCCGCCGCCCTCGGCCGAGCCGGGTGGATGGGAGGACTACTCCGGGGAGTTCGACCCAGGCTTCGAGCTAGAGGATCTCTCGCACCGCGCACTGGCTCTCGTCGGTCGCGAGTTCAGCGTCCAGGGGCACCTGCTGATGCGCTCGGGGGGCCTCTACAACCAGGAGCAGTTCGGCACCGAAGAGGCCGCTCGCATCGCACACGCGACGGTCGTCGGCGTCGCCCGGATCGAGTCCGAACGTCTGGTCGGGCCCCTGGGCGCCCGTGCGGATGCGGCCGGGATCGCGAACGTCGCGCGGCTGAATCACTTCCTCGCGCTCGACGACTACCTCGGCCTCTCGGTCGACGTCGTCGACGCCGATCGCGTTCGCATCACCGTCGCCGACAGCCCGGCGCTCGACGAAGGCGACTCTTTGAGCGTCGGCGAGCTGCTGGTCGCCGAGCGCGGCGTCGAGATCATCGAGTCGGTGGTGCAGGGGGTGAACCCATGCGCCCGCGTCGAGCGCACCGGGTCGGGCCGGCGGGCGACGTACGACGTGATCGTCGACGCGGCGGCGGGGCCGGCGAAAGACGATCCGATGACCGCCGTGGCCCGCGTCAGTACCGGCGCGACGATCGAACTCGTGCGGCGCCGGCCCGTGCGGCGGGCTTCGCGCTGAGCGAGACCGCCCCCAGGCAAAGGGAAGGACTCCCCATGCGTGCCGTGCCTCTGAACAACGGAAAGCTGGAGCTCCGGGAGATCCCGACGCCGGTCCCCGGCCCCGGTGGGTCGCGCGACCCGACGTCCGCGAAGACCGGGATCACGAACCCGGAGGCCCGCGAAGCCCGCGAATTCACGAACCGCGCCAGGCAGGGATCGAACCTGCGACCTACGGCTTAGAAGGCCGTTGCTCTATCCAACTGAGCTACTGGCGCGTATGCTCGCGGTCGGTGCCGGCGATGCCGGCACCGAATGAAGTCGGGGTGAGAGGATTTGAACCTCCGACATCCTGCTCCCAAAGCAGGCGCGCTACCAGGCTGCGCCACACCCCGAACGCCGCAATATAGCCTAATTTCATTGATTGGTCAAATCTGCATTTTTTATTCTTTTTGTTCACTTCTTCCATTTTATTTTTCTGTTAGAATCGTTTTTTTTAATACAAAATTATAAATAATCTATGACAGCGCAAATCATTGATGGCAAAAGAATTGCCACAGAACTTTTAGAAAAAATTAAAAATGAAATTTC
>JAPOLW010000038.1 GCA_029976905.1 bacterium
GCCTGGCTCTCCAACCGCGCACACCTCCTCGTCCAGGGACCGCCCGATAAACTGCCCGCCTTCATCGGATTCATCGAGCGGGAGATCAGTCGACGATGGGGCTCCCACATCGATTGGTCCGATCGGATGTGGCGACGCTACGAGTCCACCGCCCTGGTGGGCACCGAAAGCGAACTCCGTGCATTCGCCTACGTGCTCGCCCAGGGGACCAAGGAGAATCTCGTCTCGAGCCCCCTGCACTGGCCCGGCGTCCACTGCGCCGTCGATCTGGTGAAGGGCCGACCACGCCGGGGCATATGGTTCGACGGCACAGGGTATGGACGTGCGGTACAGGCCCAGCATGCGGCGGCGCGGCCAAAGGCGGTGAAGAAATCCGACTTCGCCCGCAGGTACGAGATCGTCCTTGCCCGACTTCCAGGCCTACGAGCGCTGAGCGAGAAGGAGTTTCGTGCCTACGTCACCGATCTCGTGGGAGAGATCGTGGAAACGGCTAGGGCGGAGCGCAAGGCTGGACGAGCAAAGGTCGTTGGGCGAAGGCGAGTCCGCGAGACACCGCGGGAGACGCGGCGCGCGCTACCGCCGCAACCGTGGTTCGAGAAGCGACGCCGCATGATCGTGTGGGCGAAGATGGCTAAGGCGACGCTGGAGTACCTGCATCGGTCCCGGGCGTTCCAGCGAGCGTTCCGGGAGGCGTCACGGCGCTTCTGCGGAGGAGAGACCGGGGTGACGTTCCCGCCGTGGGCGTTTCGGCCCTCAGTGTTTGCGGGCTGAGTTCGCGGAAGTGAGAGGCTTGAGTCAGGGTCGGGGTTGAACTGGAGAGGCTCGAGTCAGGGGCACGGAGGAGTTGCGCCTAACCGGCGTGAGAGCGTGGCCACATCCATCTTGAGCGCCCACTTCAGGCCTGCCCTCAACGCCTCCGTGGAGCGCTAGCCGAGAACAATGCCTGCCCACCGCGCCGCCAGATCCCGGTGAAACATTTCGTTTCGGTAAGGTTCCTGGTCATTTTTTCCTCCCCCTCTTTCTCCTTTTCTTAGTCTTTTTCCGACGCGACACCCGAGCGAAATGCGCTCGGCGACTTCCCGACGACCCGCTTGAACGCCGCCGAAAAGGAGAACGCGCTCGCGTAGCCAACCTGGTCCGCGATGACCTGGACCGAGTGATCGCTGTCGGCGAGGAGTCGTTTCGCTTCCGCCATCCGGATATTCTCGACGACCTGACCGGGCCCGACGCCGTGCTGGCGCCGGACCAGACGATGCAGGGTGGCCCGCGAAACACCCAGGGCCTGGGCGAGATGCTGGGTCCCCCACGGTTCGTGTGGATGCTCGCGGACGCGGCCCCACAGGCTCGCGAGCGCCACCGTGGCCGCCGTCGGCCGGGGCCCTTCCGCCCGGAGCATCGTCTCGAGCTGGTTTCGAAGAATCGTCGCATGAAGCTGGAAGGAGTCGGGGCCATCGGGAGCTTGGAGACCGACCGCGCTTCCGAAGCCCATCCGGTCCCGGTAGCGCGATCGGAGATAGTCCTCCGGCCTCGGTCCCTCCCCACGAGACGTCCTCGTATGCGAGTCGACACCCAGGCCGGCCGGATCCTCCGCCAGCATTCCCTCCATCGGCGCCCGCAGCCGGGTGAGCCAGGGATCCGAGAAGGCCCGCACGCCGTCGCCTCCCAGGTGCCGCCAGCGTCCGACGTCGGCGATCCGCACCATGAGCAGACGCCACCGTGCGGCGCGCGTGAAGTACCGACGGGGGAGACCGGCGGGGGAGAGCACGAGGGTGCCGGGAGACAGAACCCACCTCCGGCCCAGGACTTCCAGGCTTCCCGTGCCGGCGATGGAGCCCAGGACGAGGTGCGTCTCCGCCACCGTCCCGGGCCAGTCGAAGCCCCGACGGACTTCGCTGATTCCAGCCAGCCAGACCCCGAGATCGCGAAGGACGAGAGCCCGCGGATCTCGCAGGGGGAGAAGCCAATCGCGGCTGCCCGGTGGCACCCGCAGTCCGACGGGGGGCATCCCGGATTTCGCCATTGTGGGCATCTTGACACAAATCCGTATCCCAAAGCGACATCGACGCATTCACAACCATCCCCAACGACGGGCATACTTCTCTCCCAATCATGGTCCGTCTCGCCGAACTCCCCGACGTCGAGCGCGAGCATCTGCTCGCCAAGGCGTGTGCCCCCTTCGACTCGAGACCGTGGACCGAAGGCCCTCCCCTCGCCGAGCGTCGCGTGGCGCTGGTCACGACCGCAGGGTTGCACCGCGTGGAGGACCGCGTCTTTTCGATGATCGATCTGAGCTACCGCGTGATCCCCGGCGACATCCACGCCGATGAGTTGGCCATGTCGCATTCGTCGGTCCATTTCGACCGCTCGGGCTTCCGCGAGGACGTAAACCTGGTCTTTCCGATCGACCGATTACGCGAGCTCCAGCAGGAAGGCGTGGTCGGCTCGGTCGCGCAATTCCACTACTCGCTGATGGGCGCGGGCTGGCTTCCCCATCAAATCGAACCGACCATCGCGGAACTCGCCCACCTGCTGCGAAAGGATGAGGTCGATGCGGTCTGCCTCGTCCCCGTCTGACCGAACTGTACCCGCGCCGTCGGCGCGGCCAGTCATTACCTCGAGTCCGCTGGCCTGGCGACCACCGGGATCAGTCTGGTTCGGGAGCATACCGCACAGATGCAACTGCCTCGCTTCCTGTGGGTTCCCTTCGAGTTGGGACGACCCTTCGGTGCGCCCAACGAGCCCGCCTTTCAGAGACGCGTGCTGCGACGTGCACTGGAATTGCTCGAACGGTCCGACGGTCCGGTCGTGCTCGAGGACTTTCCGGAAGACGCACCCCAGACCCACCCGTCCGACGAGGACGCCCCGCCCTGGTCGTGCCCGGTCACCTTCTCTGCCCCGACGGAAGAAAGGTCCGAACTCGTGTCTGCGACACTCGACGAGATGGCACGGCTCGAGCCCTGGCACGAAATCCACATCCACGCGCGCGGGGGAAGCGGCGCCGCGGTCAGCGGTCTCGAAAGACGGGACATCGTGGCCCGCCTCGGCGACCTCGCTGCGGGGGTTCAGGAGCCCGGGGGGGAGAATGATCTGCCTCTGGCCGAATGGGTGCGTTTGGGCTGCGACGATCTACGGAACTGGTACGTCGACGCGGCGCAGGGGCAACCCGGCCGTGCCTCCACGAGCGAGCTTCGCGACTGGTTCTGGCGGCAAACGGCGGCCGCGCGACTCATCGCCGCCGCAGCAAGAACGATGATCGATCACCCGGATCCGTTCGCGAAGATACTCGCACTTCGCGCAATGGTTCCTCGCGAGTATCTCGACGAACTCGCTCCGGAGATCGGCATGCCATCCGGGAGAACGCAATGAACCCCTCTACGACGACCGAGGACATCGTACGCTCGCCCATCACCGGACCCGGCGCCTGGAGAGGCAAGGATCTCGCCCGGGGAAACGAGTGGCTCGTTCCCTTGAACGACGATCACCGTCGCGAACTGACCGACGTCGTGGCGCGAGCGCGAGCGGAGGGCATCGGACTCGAAGCGATCGGGAGGGGAACCCTCCCGCTGCCGATCTGCACGCCCCTGATTCGCGACATCGAGCGCCAGATCGAGGACGGAATCGGGCTCGTCGTGCTGCGCGGGGTCGATCTCGAAGGCGTCTCCGCCGAGGAGGCCGGCCTCATGTTCTTCGCGCTCGGTCGCGCCATGGGGCGGCCCATTCGACAGAATGCGCAGGGGCATCTCCTCGGACACATCCGCGACACCGGACGGAACATTCTGGAGGACCCTAGCGTTCGAGCGTATCAGACGAGAATCGGGCTCCCGTTCCACACCGACACGTCGACGGATCTTCTCGGTCTCTTCTGCTTCAAGAAGGCGAAGTCCGGGGGCAAGAGTTTTCTGGCGCCCCTCCTCACCATCTACAACGAACTCCTGCGCGAGGCACCCGAACTCATCGAGACGCTCTACGAGCCCTTCCACTACGATTGCCGCGACGAGCAGCACCCTGACGGCAAGCCGTTCTACACCCGCACCGCGGCCAGCGTCTGCGAGGGGAAGCTCTCGCTGCGGCACAACTCTGGCTATGCGAAGAGCGCAGAGCGCCACGAGAGCTGTCCACGGCTGACCGAAGAGCAGATCCGCGTCATGCAGCGGATCGACGAACTCTCGTTCGATGAAGAGATCCACTTCGCCTTGCAACTCGAAGAGGGCGACATGCTCTTCGTAAATAATTATCAGGTCATGCACGCCCGCAGTGAGTTCGAGGATCACGAGGATCCTGCCCTGCGCCGTCACCTGATGCGTCTATGGCTCCACCTCTACGAAGGCCGGACCCTGGCTCCCTCGTTCGACAATCGAGGCGGCATCGTCACCACCGATGCGAAGGCGAACGACGGGCTCCGCGAATGAAGGGCGCCGGCCGGGACGCGGGTTGGTCCTGGCCGGAATCCTCGCGGTCACGGTCGCTCTCTACGTCGTGGGTTCGGACGTCCGCCAGGACCTGGGCATCGAATTCTCCGTCGAGGGTCTCGAGACTCTGCGAATGCGGATCCTCGGGCTGGGGTGGCAGGGGCCGCTCGTCTTCGTCCTCCTGGTCACCTTCCGCGGCTTTCTCCTGATCCCGTCCCACATTCCACTGATCCTCGGAGGAATCGTATTCGGCGCTCTGGCCGGCACGTCGTGGGGAGCCCTCGGGCTACTCCTCTCGGCGCTGCTTCAGTTCGGAGCGGCGCGAATCCTGGGGGACGACTGGGTGCAACCGCGCCTGGGCGCCGACGGTCGCGCCATCGAAGAGCGGATCCGGCGATTCGGCCCCGGCCCGGTATGGCTGCTGACCGCCCACCCTCTGGGCCCACAAACGCCAATCAACCTGGGAGCGGGACTCGTTGCCATGGATCTCTGGAAATTTGCCCTGGCCGTGGCGCTCGCGGCGCCCCTGCGTGCGGGCGTCTACGCCATGCTCGGTACGTCGGCCGTGCGCTGGAATGCCTCCACCTCGATCGGGCTCGCGGTGGCCTTCGGCATCATCGCACTTCTCCCGCTCGCAAGCCCCACCCTGCGCCATCGCCTGTGGGGCGCCCCGGCCGTCCGCCCGGATTCGAAGGAGCCAACGGAATGAGACGCGCTCTTCGTTGGCTCGTCGGCGGGCCTCTTCTTCTCCTCACCCTCGGCGCGACCTTCGTCCTCTGGATTGCGCAGCCGTGGGCAGAATACCGGGGCATGCAGACGTGGCCGGCAGGTTCGGCGATCCAGGTCTTCGGAGGCGACGAAAACCGCGAGGCGCTGGCCGAGATCTTTCGAAACTGGGAGAAAAGCCCTCCCTTCAGCCGACTCGAGGCAGCCCCGGAGCCACACACCTTCCCCCGCGCGCTCCGCCCCCTCGACGTCCAGTACGAATTGGACGGGACGACCTACCCTCTGGAGCACTACCTCGCGGCCGCCCGCGTACAGGGGCTTCTGGTGATGAAGGACGGCAAGGTCGTCTTCGAGATCTATCCGCTCGGGACCGGGCCGGAGGATCGATACCACCTCTGGTCGGCCTCGAAGAGCTTCACCGGAACCCTCATCGGAAGGGCGCTCTTCGAGGGGCGGATCGAGAGTCTCGACGACCGGGTCGACAAATACGCACCGCAGTTCGTCGGAACCGCCTACGGCGAGGCCTCGATACGCGACGTGATGCGCATGTCGTCGGGGGTCGACTTCTTCCACCACGAGGGCTTTCCGGAACGAAACTGGATGTACCTACGGATCTTCCGCTTGCAGGAAAACCTGGACGATTTCGCCGCCGGGCTCGGACGCCGCGTTCCCCCGGGCACCGACTTCAACTACCTCGCGCCCGACACCCACGTGCTCTCTGCCGTTTTGCGCGGGGTGTACGGAAAACGCTTCGTCGACATCGTGCAGGAAAAACTCTGGGACCCCGTCGGCTTTGCGGGTGACGCGATCTGGTCGCAGAACGTCCCGGGCGAAGACGGCGTCGCCTTTGGTCACTGCTGCCTCGCGACGCGCCTCATCGACTTCGCGCACCTCGGCGAACTCTACCACCGCGATGGGGTCTGGGAGGGGCGACGGCTCCTTCCCGAAGGCTGGGCCAGACGCGCCGGAAGTCCCGGCGCGCCCTTCCAGGAGCCCAACGAAAACCCTGACGCGCCATACCCCTACGCGGGCTACGCCATGCAGTTCTGGGTCCCTCCGAACGCCAACGGCGAGTTCTACGCGGCCGGGGCGTTCGGGCAATACCTCTGGATCGACCTCCCGCGCGGAGTGTCCGTGGCGCAATTCGCCTCGCAGCTTCCGGGGGATACCGATCCCCGCGAGAGGAACGCCGTCTTCCGTGCCCTGGTCGACGCGGTCGACGACGAGGACCGGTGAGGATCAGGAACGCCGGGCGTGGCCCGGGACCGGGCTCCGCGCGAGGTTGCCCCGGTCGTGCAAGAGCCTGCTCACGAACCCGGCAGTTGATGATCTCTTCCGGTTTCGAGCCAGACGTTGCCCCGGTCGTGCAAGAGCCTGCTCACGAACCCGTTCGACCGCCTGGCTCGTCCGTGGCGGGTCTCCTTCCCGATGCCACTCGCACGTCCAACGCCCCAGCCGATCGGCACCCGAAGCCACTGCGGACCTTCTCGTCTGCGGACCCCTTGCCTTGATCCCCTTCGTCGTCGGTTACAGTATCCCTCTGGGAAGGAGGAGACGTCGTGTCCGAGCAGACCCCTTTGAGCCCAGACCGGGCCAGCGAGTTTCAGGTCGTTCTGGACCGGGCGGGCACCCGCGAGGCCGCGCACCCGACCCGGCCGGAGATCCGTCTTCTCGACCCCGGCTTCTACGTCGACCCGGAGCCCTCGTTCGCCTGGATGCGCGCGGAGGCGCCGGTCTACTGGGACGACGGCACCGGCATCTGGGGCATCACCCGCTACGCCGACATCATGGCCATCTCGCGGGACGAGAAGACCTTCTGCTCGGGCCAGGGCTCGCGCCCGGACTCCTCGGTGCCGAGCATGATCAATACCGACGCGCCCGAACACAACTGGCGCCGTGGCATCATCTCGGCGGGCTTCACGCCGCGACGCGTGAAGGCACACGAGAACTATCTGCGCCAGAAGGTGCGCGGCCTCCTCGACGCCGTTGCCCCTCGTGGCCGGTGCGATTTCGTTCGCGACGTCGCGACGCCCCTGCCCATGTTCATGATCGGCGAGCTCATGGGCTTGCCCGAGGACGACCACGCTCAGTTGCTCGAATGGTCGGATCTCTTCGCGACCGGAGGAGACGAGGTCCGCGAGCAGGTCGGGCCGGCGGTCCTCGCGTACGCGGAATACATCATGAAGATCGTCGAGCAGAGGCGGAACGGTTCCGCCGAAGATCTCGTCAGTCTGGTCGTAAATGCGGAATTCGAGGGGCGAAGGCTCACCGACACCGACCTGATCATGGAAACGATGTTGGTTCTGGTCGGTGGCGACGAGACCACGCGGCACGTCATCTCCGGCGGCCTCGAAGCGCTCCTGCGCCACCGTGATCAATGGGAGGATCTGAGGGCGGATCGCTCTCTCTTGCGTGGCGCGATCGAGGAGATGCTCCGCTGGGTGACCCCGATCCAGAACATGAACCGGACCGCCACCCGCGACGTCGAGTTCGGTGGACAGCAGATCCGCGAGGGGGACCGCTTGCTGCTCCTCTACCCTTCGGGCAACCGTGACGAGCGTGCCTTCGTCGAGCCGCACCGGTTCGACATCCGCCGGGACCCGAATCAGCACATGGCCTTCGGCGGCTACGGGCGCCACCACTGCCTGGGTGCGCAGTTGGCTCGCCTCGAACTCACCGTACTCTTCGACGAACTCCTGGACCGGATGCCGGACATCGCCCTGGCCGACCCCGAGGCGCCGCTCCACAAGCGCCGCGGCAACTTCGTCCTCGGCCTCGAAACGCTTCCGGTCGTCTTCGCGGGCTGACCCCGGCACCGAACGCCCCCGGGCCGTGCCGAGGCCCGGGGGCGCGGACCGGCTCGGGAGGCCGGTCGGCGCGGGGAGTTGAGTTTCGGCACAGCTCATGCCAACACATTTTCCTCGACGAAAGGATCGTGTTTCGACATGGGACTCATACTCACGGAAAACCAGATCATCCTGCGCGACATGGCGCAGGGTTTCTTCGACGAGAAGTCGCCGGTCTCGCGCATGCGAGCCCTGCGCGACTCGGATGATGCCACCGGCTTCAGCACTGCACTGTGGCGGGAGATGGCCGAGTTGGGCTGGCTGGGCATTCCCTTCCCCGAGAAGTTCGGTGGAACCGAGATGGGATACGGCGAACTCGGCGTGGTTCTCGAACAATGTGGCCGCGTTCTCGCACCCGAGCCCTTTCTCTCGACCATCCTTTTGGGAGGGACCGCAATTCTTCTTGGCGGCTCCGAGGAGCTCCAGGCCGAACTCCTTCCCTCCGTCTGTCAGGGCACGCAGCTCCTCTGCCTTGCCTTCGAGGAGCAGGGCCGCTTCGCTCCACACGCCATCTCGACCTCGGCCCGTTTGGACGGCAGCAGCTGGGTGCTCGACGGACGCAAGACCTTCGTGATCGACGGCCAGGCCGCGGACCAGATCGTCGTGTTCGCCCGGACGAGTGGCTCTCCCGGGGAGGCGTCTGGCCTCAATGCCTTCGTCGTCGACGCCGGAAGCGACGGGATCGGGATCGAGCGGAGCCAGTTGCTCGATGGGCACGGGGTCGCCACCGTGACCTTCTCGAAGGTGACCGTGCCCGCGGAACGCCTGCTCGGCGAGGTCGATGGAGCCGCCGCCCTGCTGGAGGCAACGCTCGATCGCGCCACCATCGGCCTGTGTGCCGAGATGGTCGGTTGCTTCGAAGAGGCCTTCGAGCGCACCCTGGAATACCTCAAGATCCGCGAGCAGTTCGGCGTCAAAATCGGCACCTTTCAGGCCCTCCGCCACCGCGCCGCGCTCATGTTCGGTGAACTCGAATTCGCACGTTCCGTCGTTCGCGATGCGCAGAGCGCGCTCGATGAGAACCGCGACGACGTCGGCGAGGCCGCCAGTAGCGCGAAGGCACGATGCTCGGACGTCGCAAAGCTCATCGCGGGTGAAGCCGTGCAGATGTACGGTGGAATCGGGATGACCGACGACGAAGAGATCGGGTTGTTCTTCAAGCGCCTGAAGTCCACCGAGTTGACGCTCGGAGACAGCATCTACCACCGCGATCGCTACGCATCCCTGCGGGGCTACTGAGTTCGAGTTCGAAGAAGGAGAAGAAGCATGTCGTCTGAAGCCAACGAGGCATTCCGGAGCGAGGTCCGCGCGTGGATCGACCGGACTCTCCCCTCCGAACTGCGTGTCGGCAACCGCAAGGAAGTGATGAGCACGCCGGCGGGCGACGCCTGGATCAAGAATCTCGGAGAGAAGGGTTGGATCGTCCCCGATTGGCCCACCGAGTACGGCGGGGGGGGACTCGACCGCAAGCAAGCGCAGATCGTGAAGGCCGAACTCGCCGCCTTCCGTGCGCCGGTGGTCAAAGGGTTCGGCGTGAACATGCTGGGGCCGACGCTCCTCGAGTTCGGCACGGAGGAGCAGAAGCGGGAGTTCCTGCCAAAGATCGCTCGCAACGAGATGAATTGGTGTCAGGGCTATAGCGAGCCGGGCTCGGGTTCGGATCTTGCGAGTCTGCAAACCCGGGCCGTTCGCGACGGTGACGAATTCGTCATCACCGGACAGAAGATCTGGACCTCCTACGCTCACGCCGCGGATTGGATCTTCTGCCTCGTCCGCACCGACCCCGACGCGCCCAAACACGAAGGAATCACCTTCCTCCTCTTCCCGATGAAGCAGGAGGGTGTCGAGGTGTCGCGACTGACCCTCATCGATGGAAGTGCCGACTTCTCACAGGTCTTCTTCGATGGCGCACGCGCGCAAGCCCGGCACGTCGTCGGCGAGGTAAACCAGGGTTGGACCGTGGCCAAGCGACTCCTCCAACACGAGCGATCTTCCGACGGAGGGACCGAGGGCGGGATCCTCGGGACGATGAAGGAAACCTTCGTCGACATCGTGAAGCGCGAGGTTGGGTTGCGTGACGGTCGACTCGCCGATCCGGCGATGCGTCAGAAACTGGCCGCGCAGGAAATGGAGACCCGAGCCCTCGCGCTCACCATGAAGCGCGCCATGGAGGAAGGGCGTGCCAGACAAACCAAACGCGACATCGGTTCGTTGGGCAAATACCGCTGGGCCAACATGGTGAAGAGTGAGCAGGATCTCGTCGTTCAGGCCATGGGCACACAGGGACTCGGTTGGCAGGGCCCCGGCTTCGACGACGTCCAGCTCGAGCGAACCCGTGCCCTGCTCACGACCCGTGCCGACTCCATCTGGGGTGGCACGAACGAGATCCAGCTCAACGTCATCGCCAAGCGCGTGCTCGGCATTCCCGAGTAGACCTCTGCCCTCGGGTCTCGCGAGCGAAAGGCGAGGGTTCTCCTCCGGGACCCGGGCCTAAACCTTGGTTTCGATGTTGAGCTGCCCCGCGAGCCCGGCCGAGCGATGCTGTTCGCTCTCGAGATAGGCCGGGTCCTGCATCATCTGAAGCATCGCATGGCGGCTCGGATATTTTGCGATGGCGACCATGTCCCAGA
Organism: bacterium; assembly: GCA_029976905.1. GTDB lineage: Bacteria > Desulfobacterota > Binatia > UBA12015 > UBA12015 > VGTG01. Next base: position 10,612 of record JAPOLW010000038.1, read on the forward strand.
GCTCCTCGACTTCGCCGAGCATCAGACGCGAGACCGTTGCGCCAAAGACCGGCTTGGCGCCGACCTTTGCGAGGTGCGCGACCACCTCGTTCATGTAGATCCCGTACGCCTCCGCGCCCGACAGGCTCGTCTCGCGCCCGTCCGCATATTCGGCCTTCTCTTTGAACTTCAGCAGATTGACCATGTAGATCGGCGTATCGACATCGCCCTCGAGGAAACCCGCGAGTTGCTCACCGCTGGGAATGACCTTGTTTTCGACTCTCATGGGCGGCGCCTAACAGAAGATCCTTCCCCAACCCAATGCGAGCGAACGGAGCCGCATAGGGGCGAGCGACAAAGAAAACCCCGATCCCCGGTGATCGCCGGGAGCGCGGGGCTTCTCGATCCCCCGGGGCCTGCCCGACCGCGCCGGGATACCCACGAGGCAAAACGGCGGTCCCGAGATGGCTGGCGCGATCGCCTTCTCGCGGGCCGAAGGACGAGGGCCAGGGTCAGTCCCGCGGGGAGAACTCGAACTCCGCCGCGACGGCATCCCAGAGAACGATGCGCGCTTCCAGCGCCGCCCGCGCGGTCGCCGAGGCCTCCGCCCACTTTTGCGGATCCTCTCCGCAGAGACTCGAAACGAGCTTGCGACAGATGGGACCATGACGTTCGTCGTCATGCTCGATGTGCCGCTCGAGATAGAAGCGGTAGAGACCCCACCGGGCTGGTTCCCGCTCGGCGAGGGCATTGAGCAACTGACGAAACATCCCGGGGATCACATCTTCCCGGCCGTAGGCGAACGCCGCGACGATTTGGTGCGGTGACCGCGATGCAATCACAGAGAAAGACGATTCAATGAATGCCCGGGCGGCGGCCGGCACGTCCTCCTTCGTTAGAACGTCGGGAAGGGACCGTCCGCCAGCGAGACCATCGACGACACGTTGGATCGGGCGGCAATCGGCCCCGGCGTCGCGCATGCTCTGCAGATAGAGTTCGAAATGGGACGCGGCGCTCCCGTCCGGCATCAGGTCCGCTTCTTCGTAGAGGACGATCTCGTTCACGAATCGCCTGCTTTCGGGATCCACCGTCGGCACCCAGGGGACATCGATGCAGGTCAATTCCCGCTGCATCGCCTTCAGAAGGCTCTGAAAGTCCCAGACCGCCCAGACGTGCGCTTCCATGAAACGGCGAATGCGCTCGGGGCGGTCCACGAGTTGGTAGAGACGATGGCCAAGCAGTCTCTCTCGAGAGTCCCGGAGGTCGATCTGGTCGGCAGCGGTCAAGGCCCGCGGCCGCTCGTGCTCCTGTCGGCGTGGCGTCGAGGTCGTGAGAACAGAGCAGGTCATTTTCGAGAAATCGGGTGGTCTGGCGTCTTCCCGAGACGGGAGCGCAAATTTTGGAATAGGGTCGGTGGGGTTCGAAATCCCTTCGACCTCTTAACGATAGATCGATTTCAGGGCCCGTCGAGCCCAACCGTGGCCACTCCCGCCGGGCGGGGGCCGGGGAGGCAACCGGAGGCAAGCAACCCGGCCGCGGCGGCGTCGTCGCGGCACTCCGGCCCGAACGCATCCCCACAGGCGAGCGGGGGTGTCACCAGCACCCGGTGGACCGCCGCCCCGGATTCGATTTCGAGCGAGAGGATCTCGGTCTCCGCATCCCACCGGGAAGACCATGGGCCCGCCTCGACATGGACCTGCCACCCGTCGGGGAAGTGCCGTCGAGCCGGGATGTAGATTTCCGTGGCTCCCTCGACGCCACGCCGATCCTCGTACCGGAGTTCGAGACAACGGCGCTCGCGGTCGTATCCGTAGGAAATCGGCTCGCCCGCCACCTTCTGCGGATAGGCGCGCACCATGATGTCGGCATGCGGTTGGTCGTTGCCGTCGGGGCTCCAGAGCCCCCAGCCGCCGGCGTCGTAACTCCAGTAGAACCAGCCGCTCCCTGCGCGATCCGCCAACTCGACCGAGGAGACGTAGAGAAGCTCCGCACCTTCGGCCAGCGGGGAAAGTCCCCATTCCCCGATCAAGAGGGGCCCACCGAAGATCCCGGCTTCCCGGGCCCGTTCGACCTCCCAATTTTCCAGAAACGGGTCGGTCGCCGGGTCGTAGCGCTGGGTCAACTCGAAATTGGTCGAGTACAGGTGCGGAAAATTGACGATTCGTGGCGCACCGTCGCGTGGATCCACGAAGGGTTCCAGAAAAGAACGGCTACCATTGCCCGGCGCACCGAAGCGCGGCTCGAAGAAGATCCAACCGTCGGTGTCGACTTCGCGAATGGCGTCGATCATGCGCTGATGGAAGGGTTGCAGCTTCTCGCGATCGAATTGCTCCGAGCGCGAAGCCGGATCCTCGAGGCCGAGCAACTCGACCGACGAAACATCCGTTCCCGGGAAGGGTTCGTTCATGATGTCGTACCCAAGCACCGCCGGGTGGTCCCCGAGGCGCTCGGCGATCGCTTGCCAGGAGAGCGCGTAATGCTCCTGCAGGTCGGCATGCGCGCCGTCTGCATCCCAGAAGTTGTCGAAGGCGGCCATGACGGCGGGTTGGAGATAGTTCAGGAACCAGGCGGGCTGCAGCTCGAAGGGTTGTCCATCATCGCGAATGGCCCACTCCGGTGCCCCGTCACAACAGAAACGAGCGGCGTAGACGTCCTGATGCATGTCGAGGATGACGTAGAGGCCCTGGTCCCAAAGAAGGTCCATGTCGGCGCGGACCGCATCGAGGTAGTCCTGGTCGAAAACCCCCTTCGCGGGCTCGATGGCATCCCAGAAGACGAGATACCGCACGCCGTTGAAGCCCCACCTCCTGGCAATGCGCTCGGCATCCGATGCGTCGATGTTCGGAAGACGCCGTGGGTCGACCTTCGATCCGTTCGATACGTTCACGCCGTGCAGAATGAGCGCGCGTCCCTGCGCATCCATCAGGAAGCCTGCGGAAGGCTCGTATCCCGCTGGATCACCCGCTTCACCACTGCTGCACGCCGGGATCAGCATGGCGAGGAGGAGCAGGCCCCCCAGGCCCCGAAGAGATGGCATCCAATGCGACGTTCCCACGACAGACGGTCTATCAGCGCAGCGCGCGCCGATCGAGAGACTCCAGTCATGCTGGACCGGAGAGCGATCGCCAGAGAGGTTCTCGGAACCGAGACCCGATGCGACGAACGGCCAGTTCGCCACGTAGGCGAGAGCGGGAAAGTACGGGAGGCCCCCCGGTTGGTTCGGGCGCGGATTGGGTCGTCGACGACCTCGGTTGGCTCTGCTCTGCGATGGTCATGATGGGTCGGCACAAGAGCCTGCTGCGGGCACGCAACCCAGGCCTCGCACAGGGCTCGCGCGCCAGCCAGCCGTCGCCCGGTCACCGGGCGTGGCTCAGGAAGCTTCGGCCGGACGGCACACCCGGACTTCGGAGCCGGGTTCCCTACAAATCGCGATGGGCGCTCGGCTCGGGCCGGAAAGAACGACGCCACTCCACCCTCCCCCTGGTTCCACGGTGACCGTGGTGAACCAATGAGCGCTGGACGTGAGCCCCCGTATGGAGAGTTCACCCGCTTCGAGCTCGAATAGCCCGGGACCGGGGCCCGCCTCGGCCGCGACGCCTCCGTTGCCGACCACGAGTTGCGGAGGCCATAGGTCGGAGCCCTGCTGTTC
>JAPOLW010000390.1 GCA_029976905.1 bacterium
GCCGATGTTTCCCGGGACGGGGCGCCGCGTAAGGAGCAGGCCCTGGTGGCGCAGGGTCCTCAGGATCAGCTCCTCGACGGGTTCGTCGGTGAGGATCTTGGCGAGGTCGTCGACCAGCCGCTGTGTGATGCGCAGGCTCAGCGCCCGGGTCAGGCCGTCCCGACTTTCGAAGTGGTGCAGGATGGTTGGGTGGGAAATGCCCACATCGGCGGCGATTTCCTGGAGCCGGATGGCCTCGGGACCGCCCTGCCGCAGTCTCGCCTCGGCGGCGTCGAGGATCCGCTCGCGGGCCTCCCGGGCCGAACGCCGCACCCGTGGGGCGGACGGCGCGGCGGAGGCGCTCTTTTTCGTGGACTTACGGGCAGAGGGGCTCATGGTGGATTGACAGACGTGGCGTCCGGGCTTACCTACAATCTTGTAAAGAAAATTCGGGTCTCGCAAAAGGCCCGACAAAGGAGATTTCCGATGTCCCGCAGCGACCCGGCGAGTAGACGGATCCGGCCCCTCGATGCGTGGCGGGGGATTCGCGCTCTGATGCGCGATCCGGACGACACGGCGAAGGTCTTCGACGTCATCGACGCCCTTTCCGGTCGGTCCCTCGAAAGGACCTTCGCCCGCTTCCGCTCGAGCGCCGTCGGCGCCCGCCTGCTCGACGAGCGACCCAGTCTGCTGGCGGTCCTCGAGGACCGCGAGCGCCTGCGCGCTCTGCCGCCCGGAACGCTGGGGCGCGTCTATGCCGACTTCGTGGCGCGCGAGCAGATTACGGCCGATGGACTCGTCGGAGCGAGCGAAGCGGTCCGTCAGCGCGATCTCGACGTGCCTGAAGAACTCTTCTGGTTCGGGGATCGCCTGCGCGACATGCACGACCTCTGGCACGTGGTCACGGGATACAATCGCGACCTCGTGGGCGAGGCCGCCTTGCTCGCCTTCACCTATGCGCAGACCCGCAACCGTGGCATCGGCTTCATCGTTCTGGTCGCCTATCTGCGCGCCAACCAGAAGGAGATCGCGTGGGCGAGGCCGATGATCCGCGCGGCCTACCGGCGCGGGAAGGCGGCAGCCTGGTTGCCCGGCCAGGACTGGGAGGCTCTCCTGAAGCAGCCGCTCGCGGAGGTGCGCCGCGAGCTTTGCGTCGGCGAACCGCCGCAATACGAGCAGGTGCGTTCGGAGGGGGCTCCGGCGCTCGCCTGAGCGGGCGCCGTTCGGAGCGTCCTTCGTCGCGACCCGACGGCGACGGTGGGTGTGCTGCCGTCGGTCAACCGCGGGTGCCGTCGCGTCGGGCGTCGCGCGTCGCCTTCTCCTTGTGCGCGCGGCGTTGCTCGCGACTCCGTTGCACCACGGCCTCCGCATCGAGGTGGTCATCGCCGAGTTGTGCGAGGTACTCTTCGTAGGTGCCGTGGAAGTCGACCAGGCCGTCACGACGGATCTCCAGGACTCGCGTTGCCAGACGACCGACGAACCAGCGGTCATGCGAGACGAAGACCGTGGTTCCGTCGTAGCGCAACAGTGCATCGGCGAGCGCTTCGATTCCTTCGAGGTCGAGATGGTTCGTCGGCTCGTCGAGTACGAGGACGTTGGGCGAATCGACGCCGAGCTTGGCAAAGACCAGCCGAGCGCCTTCTCCACCCGAGAGGTGCTCGACACGCTTTTGCGCCTCGTCCTTCGAAAAGAGGACCCGGGCCAGGCGAGCGCGCACGAAGCCGATCGATTCGGTGGGGCATTGATTCCAGAGCCAGCTCTGCAGCGTTTCCCGATCGCCGCCGAGGATTTCGTGATGGTCCTGGGCGAAGTAACCGGGGTGGGTCTCGTAGCCCCATTCGACGGAGCCGTCATCGGGGGCAAGACGGCCCATGGCGATTTTGAGGAGGGTCGACTTGCCGATGCCGTTGGGCCCGATGATCGCGAGCCGGTCGCCGCGGCCGATCCGGATGGAGACGTCGCGTAGGACCTCGTCGTCGCCGAAGGCCTTGGCGATCCCCTTCAGTTCGAGGACCGTGCGCCCACTGGGTCGGATCGACTCGAAGGCGAAGGAAGGGTGGCGTCTCGAGGACGGCGGTAGTTCCTCGATCTCGATCTTGTCGATCTGCTTGGCGCGACTCTTGGCCTGTCGTGCCTTGGTGGGCTTCGCCTTGAAGCGCTCGACGAAGCGCTTGTGATCTTCGATTTCCCGCTCCCGCCGCTCGATGTCGGCTTCCTTCCGGTCTCGCTCCTCGACCTTGGCGACGGCGAATGCGTCATAGTTGCCGCGGTAGAGGGTCGCCCTCTCGTAGTCGACGTCGATGATGTGGGTGCACACGTTGTTCAGGAAGCGGTGGTCGTGGCTCACGATCAGCACGCAACCCTTCACGCCGCAGAGAAACCGCTCGAGCCATCGGATCGATAGGATGTCGAGATGGTTGGTCGGCTCGTCGAGGACGATGAGGTCGGGAGCACCGGTGAGGAGTTGCGCAAGCAGGGCGCGCAGCTTGTAGCCGCCCGACAAAACCGAAAGGGGTTCCGGGTGCAGGCGGCCTTCGATGCCGAGGCCTTCGAGGATCTCGGCGGCGCGCGCTTCGAGCGCGTAACCGTCGTTTTCCTGGATGAAGCTTTCGAGTTCGCCGAATTTCTCGACGTCGAAATCCGCCTCCGGTCCTTCGAGGAGGCGGTGCTTGGCCTCCATGGTCTGCCAGAGTTCGCGGTGCCCCATCATGGCGACGTCGAGGATCGCCACGTCGTCGTAGCGGAACTGGTCTTGTTCCAGGATGCCGAGTCGGGTCTTGCGGGCGACGGTGCATTGGCCCGCGCTGGGCTCCTCGTCGCCGGCGATGATGCGCAAAAGAGTCGATTTGCCCGAACCGTTGGCGCCGACGATGCCGACACGTTGGCCGGCATGGAAGTTGATCGAAACGTCGCGGAAGAGCGTTCGTCCGGCGTAGTCCTTCGCAAGGTTTTGCACCGAGAGCATCGGCGGGGAGAGATAACAGTCCGGTGGCCCTGCTGCCGCCCGGTTGCCGCCGTAGGCGCGGGAAGCTGCCGCTCCGGTCCCGGGCCGCCTTCGGGCGCGGCCTCCGTCCGCAGGCGTCGTTCGCCGCGGACGTCGTTCGCCGCAGGCGTCGTTCGCCGCAGGCGTCGTTCGCCGCAGGCGTCGTTCGCTGCCTTCGTCAGCGGCCGGCGCCAGCGGCGCGGCGGCGGGCGCGCCATTGGGAGCGCTCGAGCTCTTCCTCTTGTGCGAGAAAATTGAAGATGCGTCGGATGAAACGAAAAGCGCCGCCGTAGCGGGGAAATTCATCGGGGTGGATGAGCAGGGCTTCGAGAGGCACCGGGTCGTCCTCGGTCTTGGCCACGCGCAGGATGCACGCGTGGCAGGGGGCCTCGAGGCGACCCCGTTCGACGAGGTAGGTCAGGTAGGCGCCGATCTGCACCTTGTGGGAGACCCCGATGGATTTCGACGTCTTCCAGTCGACGAGCAGGGGGACGCGCTCGCCGGGCGCGTGCCCGGCCTCGTACTTCCGGTTCCAGTTCGAACTCGCCAGGAGCCGATCGAGGTCGGCGGTACCGAAGGCGTCGGCCGTGCCGGCCGACCAGAGGCGTTCGTCCTCGCTCCAGAGCCGCTCTTCGATCCCAGCGGGATCGGGTTCGAAGGCGATTGCGTCCAGCCATTCGATGGCGCGCGCCGCAGCGCGTTCAGCCATCGGCGGCGCGTTCTCTGCGTCGGTTCGTTCACGCTCGGGCAACCCGGCGCGGGAGCGCAGATGGTCCTCGAGAAGAGCGTGGGTCGCCGTCCCGAAATCCGCGGCCTGCTGCTTCTGGATCTCGCAGGCGAGGTCGCGATCGAGCCGTTCGCGGAGCTCGCGCAGTACGGCCTTCGCGCGCACCTCGTCGACGTGGTTCGCCAGCGCCACGCGTACGTCCTCGAGAACGGCTTCGCGCTCGAGCCGCGCGGCCCAGGTCGTGAGAAAGGGCTTGCCGATGCCCCGATCGATCACGGTCGTCGTCCGCGGCATCGGTCGGCGGCCCCCCTCCAGGACATAGAAGTCGGCATCTGGATGGGGGAGCTCGGGACGGCGTGTCCGGTTGGGTTTGTCGCTCATGCCGCGACCATAGAGACATGCCTGGAGTTGATCTCCAAACGAACAACGTTCAAACCTCGGGAATGTCCCTCGTTCGCCGACGGATCTCGTTCCTGGTCGTGCTCGCCCTGCTCTCGCCTGCAGCCGCCAAACGAGCATACCTCCGTTTCACCACCAGCCGTGCCGCCGCCAAGACTTCCGCAATGATCCACAAGACCGATGCCAGCGAAGACGACAGTGGCAATCCGAAAGCCCAACCCAAGATCTTCGAT
>JAPOLW010000391.1 GCA_029976905.1 bacterium
GTGGCGGCGACGACGAGGAGAGCTGGCGCGTGGGTTGGGCGGTCGACGTGATGGCGGCGGTGCGCGCCTCGCAGCGGGTGATTCCCTGGATGCAGGCCTCGGGCGGCGGCAGCATCGTTCACATCTCCTCGACCGCGGCGCTGGAAGCGGGTGCGCCACCGGCCTACTCGGCGGCGAAGGCCGCCATGATCAGCCACGCCAAGAACCTGGCGGAGAGCCTCGCTCCGCACGGCATTCGCGTGAACTGCGTGGCCCCGGGCTCGATCGACTTTCCGGGTGGCGTCTGGGACGCGATTCACAAGGGAGCTCCCGAGCAGTACGAGGCCATGCGAGCGACCATTCCGTTCGGACGCCTGGGAACGCCGGAGGAGGTCGCCGCGGCGATCGTCTTCGTCGCCTCACCACGGGCGAGCTGGATCTCCGGGGTTTGCCTCTCGGTCGACGGTGTCCAGCACAAGGGCAACCTCTAGGGCGACCTCGTCCGTGCGTCGGCCCCGCTGCCGCGCGGTCTCTCGCGTGCCGGGCGCCCGGGTCCGTCGGCGTCGTCGACCGACGGAACGTTGCCCTCGGCGATCAGCTGCAGGAGTTTGCGCTTGCGCAGGAGTCCGACGATCTCGTTCATCAGGTCGATGCCGCGCTCGGCCATACGCACCGCCTCCTCGCCCTGGACGCGCCCGGTAATGCCGCGCGCGAAAAGGCGCAACTCACGCGGGGCGAGCCACTCGATCACGCTGATGTAGAGTCCGAGATATTCCGGGTCGAAGCCGCGCTCGGAGGTGAAGCCGACGCGACGCAGTTCAGCCCAGAGTTCGAGGAGCGCGATCGAGTCTTCCTCGAGCCACTCCTCTCCGTCGCCGGATGCGATCTCGATTCCGCCTGCCTCGGCGAACCGGCGGATCTCACCCTCGGGGACGTCGAGACGTCGCGCCACCTCGACGACCTTCTCGCGGGTGGATGGCCGAGGGCTCGTGCCGATCTGCGGAAAGAGTCTTCCGTCGAGCTCGAGCAGCGCATCGACTTCGGCGCGGGAAGGCTCGGCGTCGTCCCCGACGATCTTCCGGATCACGTGCAGGGGCAGATAGCGTTTTTCCTGCAACTCCTTGATGAAGAGGATGCGTTCGACGAAGGACGGGTCGTACCAGGCGACGTTCTTGGCGGGCCGCTCGGGCTCCGGGAGGAGTCCTTCGCGGATGTAGAAGCGGATCGCCTCGCGCCCGACGCCGGTCGCGCGCTCGAGGTCCTTCATCTTGAGCCGCTTTCCGGGCGGCGTGGTCGCGGGCTCTCCGGGCACGAGGGACGCGCTTAGCTGGCGCGCGCGAGTCCGGCGACCTTCTCGACGTCCCGCCGCCGCTCGTCGAACTGGCGGGCGATCTCTTCGTCGTGGGCGCCCAGGGCGTCCACGTCGTTTTCGGCGTATCCGAGGATCCCCATGTCCGCATAGGCCTTCTGGACGCGCGGTCCCCACAGGCCGATGTCCTTGATGGTCGGCACGATGCGGCTGAACAGCGCGCTGCGGTATTGCTTCATGAAGTCCGAGCGGTCGGTTGCCTCCATGCATTCGCGCACGGGCAGGCCGAGGGTCTCCCAGACTTCTTCGCCCAGGAAGCGGTCGCGCAGGAGGTAGCACCCTTCGACGACGAACTCTTCGCGCTCGTCGCGTTCCTTCTCGGTCAGTTCCGGGTAGTAATCGCGCAGCGCCAGCCGTCCGAAGGCGACGTGACGCGCCTCGTCCTGCATCACGTAGGCGGTCACCGATGTGGCCAGGGGGTTTTGTCCGACGTCGCGGATCATGCCGAAGGCGGCCAGGGCGACGCCCTCGATCAGAACCTGCATGCCCAGGTAGGTGAAGTCCCAGCGCGAGTCGCTCAGGGTGTCGTCGAGGAGTGACTTCAAGTGGGGATTGATCGGGTAGACCAGGTCGAACTTCTCGTGCAGGAGCCGCGAGTAGGCCTCGACGTGGCGCGCTTCGTCGACGACCTGGGTGGACGCGTAGAATTTGGCGTCCATGTTCGGGACCTGCTGTACGATCTTGGCCGTACACACCAGCGCGCCCTGCTCGCCATGCAGGAACTGGGAGAATTGCCAGGCCTGGAAGTGTCGGCGTAGATTGGCGCGGGCGTCGTCGTTCAGCCCGTTCCAGAGGTCGGAGCCGAAGATGCCGATCGCTTCGTCGGGCAGGCCGACCGGGTTCTCGGGGTCGAGATCCTGGGACCAGTCGATGCGCTCGTCGGCATCCCACTGGAGTTGCTTCCCCTTGCGGTAGAGGTTCAGCAATTTGTCGCGGCCGTCTTCGTATTCCCACCGGAAGGTGGAGTCGAAGGACTGCGGGACGCACCAGTGCTCGTCTTCGGGGCGTTTCGTGTAGCGCTCGGCTGTCGACATGGGGGGGGGGGCTCCTTTTTGCGTACCCATACTACGCATTTTGGGTTCCCGTCAAGTCTCCCCCAAACCAGCCTTCCCGGCGCCGACTAGACCGCCTCGACCGTGATGGGGATGCCGTTGAGCACGGCATTGCCCGAGTGCGCGTCGAGATCGTTCTCGTCGGTGAGGTCGTTCGACGAGACCCCGGCATGGGCGCGGGCCACGCCCAGGCGGGCCCCCGGGTCGTCGTGTCCCCAGCCGTGCGGCAGGCTCGCGACTCCGGGCATCACCGCATCGGTGATCTGGACGGGCGCCTCGACGCTGCCGGCGCGCGAGCGGACGCGCGCGCGGGCACCGTCGGCGAGGCCGAGGCGTCGCGCGTCGTCGGGGTGCACGTGCAGGGTGCAGCGCTCCCGTCCGGAGACGAGGCCAGGAAGATTGTGCATCCACGAGTTGTTCGAGCGTAGGTCCCGGCGTCCGACCAGGACCAGGGCGTCGGCTGCCCGGTCGGCGGCGAGCCGTGCGCGTACCCGGGCGAGATCTTCGACCAGGGGCTCGGGAGCGAGCTCGATCCGACCCGACGGCGTACGCAGCGCCCCGGGAAGCCGCGGCTCGAGCGGGCCCAGGTCGATCGCGTGCTCCGAGGCGGCGAGCGTGGCCAGGGTGAGTCCTTCGGGCCGGGCGCCAAAACCATCGCCGTAGGGCCCGGTGCGGATCTGTAGGTCGAGCAGCCGCTCGGGGCCGCGGTAGCGCGAGAGTTGGCGTCGGATATCGTCGACCTCGCGCCCGTGGATGTTCGAAGTCGGGCTCGACAGGGCCTTCTGCAGCAGCTGCTCGCAGACGAAGTCGTCGAGCGCCTCGAGGTCGGCGTCCGGCCCCTGGCCGGAGAGGATGCCCGTGAGTCGGAGCAGGATCTGCCATTCCGGCATCTGTCCCGCCGGCACGTCGAAGATCGGCGGCGAATAGCGCGCGAAGTTGCGTACGGCGAGTTGGGTGAAGCCGAGCGGGTAGTGCGGTTGCTCGAGGGAAGAGAGTCCGGGGAGGACGACGTCGGCATGGCGGGTCGTCTCGTTCAGGTAGATGTCGACGCTGACCATGAATTCGAGCGATTCGAGAGCGCGGCGCAGCCGCGCGCCGTTCGGAGTACTGAGCACGGGGTTGCCGCAGATGGTGACCAGAGCGCGGATCTGACCTTCCCCGGGCGTCTCGATCTCTTCGGAGAGACAAGCCGCCGGGATCTCCCCGCAGGCCTCGGGCAGGCCACGGACCCGGCTCGTCCAGCGGCCCAGACGCAGGCCCCGACCCTTTCCGGGCGTCCCCATGGTATTCGCGGCCGCGGCCGCGGCGCGCGTGAACAGGGCACCGCCGGTGCGGTCGAGGTTGCCGGTGACGACGTTGAGGACGTCGACCAGCCAGCTCGTGACGGTGCCGAACTCCTGGGTGCAGGTGCCGATGCGGGCATAGACCGCCGCCGTCGGGGCCCCGGCCAATTCGCGAGCAAGCCGACGGATCTCCCCGGCTTCGATGCCGCACGCCGCGGCGACGGCCTCGGGGGGAAATTCGCGCACGAGGCTGCCGATCTTCTCGAGCCCATTGCACATCTCGGCGAGCCGGCCCGGTGCGGCACGCTCCTCGGTGAGCAGAGTGTGCAGGACGCCCAGCAGAAAGAAGGCGTCGCTGCCTGGACGGATGAAGTGGTGTTCGTCGGCGGCGTCGGCGGTGCGGGTGCGCCGCGGGTCGAAGACGACCACCCGGCCACCGCGGGCGCGCAGTTCCCGCAGACGTCGCTTCATGTCCGGCGCGGTCATGAGGCTTCCGTTCGAGACCAGGGGGTTGCCGCCGAGGATCCAGAGGTGGGTATTGACCTCGACCGACGTGCGCTCGCACGCCCCGACTCTCTCACTCGCGCTACGCGCTACACGCTACGCTCGTTAGGATTGTCGAGGAC
>JAPOLW010000392.1 GCA_029976905.1 bacterium
GAGCGCGTTTTCGACGACCTGCTCGGCGCTCCGGGCGCGCCAGAGGCAGCCGGCCAGGCCCACCCAGGAAGCCAACGTGATGGCGAGGCCGATCTGGCCCGGTCCGTGATCGAGTGCCCCGATCCAGACGAAGACCCCCGTCGCAACCGCTTGCCACGCAATGTGGTGCAGAGCCAGTTCGGTGGTGAGCCAGCCCGCGAAGAAACTGACCACCGAAAGCCGCGCGTGCTCGATCATCGGCCGGTAGGCGTTGTAGGTGAACCACGCACCCCAGAGACTCACGGCGAGGAACAGCCAGGAGACCAGCATCGTCCAGTCCATGGAGGATCTAGATACGGATCGGCAGCCCCCGGACAAGGGGACCGCCACCGGGGAGGCGAGCCCGCCTCCCGTCTACAGCGCCTTGCGCAGGCGCAGCATGCCGACCACCGGAATCCCGATGCCGAGCAGCATGAGGGCCGCGCCCTCCAACTCGGGACCCGAGGGAACGGTTCCGAGGAAGATCCAGGCGAGCGGGACGCTCAGGGCGGGTGTGCTCAGCAGGATCAGCGCGGTGAAGCGTGCCTCGAGGTACCGCGACGACTTCATCGAGAACAGTCGACCGAGAAAGGGTCCGAACAGGCCCGTCAGTGCTCCGTAGAAGAGCAGGGGGGCCCGCAACTCGTCCGGGTCCGGTAGGCGGCGGTGCACCAGAAACCAGATCGCCACCGCGAGCCAGAGGCGCAGTGCGTTCACGAAGACGGCGTCGATGCCCGCGATGGCGTGGCGCACGGCGACCAGCATCCCGCCGAAGGCGGCGGCCGAAGCGATGCCCCACGCGACCCCGACCGCGTCGAGGCTCCCATCGCCGCCGTGCATCCAGACGAGCCCGAGGGTCGCCACCGCGCTTCCGACCCAGAAGAGAGCGTGTGGGCGCTCTCCCAGGGTGACCCAGGCGACGACGGCGACCAGAAGAACCTCCGAACGTTGCAGGACGCTGAGCAGCGGGGCGGAGATGCGGGCGATCGCGGCGGCACTGGCCAGGTTTCCGACGAAGGTGAGCACCGCGAGGACGAGAGAGAGGCGTAGCGCCGGCGCACTCCATCGGACCCCGTCGCTCGGTGTGAACGGAACGATCAGGGAGTTCAGGATGGCGGCCGAGGCGAGCAGCACGAGGACGGCCGACGCCTCGTCGCCGTGCGGTGCTGCGAGCTTCCAGGGTACGACGAAGGCGGCGGCCATGGTCGCGGAGGCCATCGCCCACGCCACGCCAATGCCGTGTCGGGAAAACCGATCCGCGGGCATTTCAGGCGACGCCGCCGGAACCGACCCCCGAGGGCCCGTGCTGCCTCTGGCGTACGATCACGCTCGTCCCGGCGAGAAGGTCTCGCCGACGAGCTTCTCGCTCAGTTCCCACAGCCGACGTGCGGTGTCGGCATCGCGCGCCCAGGAGGCATATCCCCGATGGGTGGGATTGGCACCTTCGACGCCGAGCTGGCAGTCGCCGAGATAGGCGCCGTTGTGGGCGGCCAGCTCCGGCGCCGTCGCCGCCCAGACCTGCGTGGCGGCGCCGGCTTCGACGGGCTTGAAGGGCATGCCGCCCCCGTCGTCCGTTTCACCGGCATCGTCCTTGCGCTGCTTGGTCCGCTCCATCATCTGCCCGATCGTCTCCGCGGTCAGGTGGCGGCCCAGGTCCGTCATGATCGCGCCGGGGTGTACGGCGAAGCAGAGTACGCCGTGTGGGCCGAGGTGGCGCGCGAGCTCGATCGTGAAGAGAACGTTGGCAGTCTTGGAGCGGCCGTACGCCTCCCAGGGATCGTAGTCGTTCGATTCGTAGTTGGGATCTTCGAGGTCGACGTTCGCGATCGAGTGCCCGCCGCTCGAGAGGTTCACGATGCGGGGCTCCCGGCCGCGCAGCAGCGCCGGAAGAAGCCGGTTCGTCAGCAGGAAGTGGCCGACGTGATTGGTGCCGAATTGCATCTCGAAGCCGTCGGCGGTTCGGGAGAGCGGGCAGCACATGACGCCGGCATTGTTGACGAGGACGTCGATCGCGTCGTGATCGGCGAGATACGCATCGGTGAAGGTCCGGATGCTCGCGAGATCGGCGAGATCGACGTCGTGGATTTCGAGACGGGCGTCGGGCACCGTCTCACGAATCCGGGCGGCGGCCGCCTGCGTCTTTTCGCGGTTGCGGGCGAGCATGGAGATCGTCGCGCCGCGCGCGGCAAGAGCGCGGCACGTTTCTTCGCCCAGGCCGCTCGACGCGCCGGTGACGACGAAGCGTCGACCCGTGAGGTCGACACCGTCGAGGATTTCGTCCGTCGTGGTCTCGAAGCCATACCCGCTCATTCGTCTTCTCCCTTGTCGATCGCCCGGCCGTCAGACATGCGGTTGCTCGGTCTCCGTTTCCGCGCTGGAGGTCGCCCGGGAGGATGGTTCCGACCCCTTCTCCCCGGACGCCACCCGCGGATCGTCGAAGGTGAGCACGCCGTCTTCGAGTGGGCTTTTGCGGACGAGTTTTTTGTCCCGGCTGAAGTTCTGCGTATTCACCCAGGGTTCCCGGTCTCCCTGGCGCGGGAAGTCCTCGAGGACGCGGCGCATGTATCCGGCCGAGAAATCCTCGATCCATAGTCGCTTCTGCATGTCCCGGTCTTCCGGGCGCAGGCGCGGCGTACAGCGGTGCGTGCCGGTCTGGTCCATGTGGTTCAGAAGGCGGCAGACGAACTCCGCATTGAGGTCGGCCCGCAGGGTCCACGATGCATTGACGTAGCCGAAGGTCTGCACGAGGTTGGGCACGTCGGAATACATCATGCCCTTGTAGGTCCAGGTCTCGGGGAAGCAGACCTCCTCGCCGTCGACTTCGAAAGGAACGCCATCGAGGAATTTCATGCGTAGGCCGGTCGCCACCACGATGATGTCGGCCTCGAGTTTCTCTCCCGAGCGAAGGAGGATGCCGTTGGGTGTGATGCGCTCGATGCCGTCGGTCACCACGGACGCCCGGCCGCTCTTGATGGCTTCGAAGAGGTCCCCGTTGGGGACGAGGCATAGTCGCTGATCCCAGGGGTCGTAGCGGGGCGTGAAATGCTTCTCGACGTCGTAGTCGGGCCCCAGGGCGTCGCGCACCCGGTCGAGAAGAAACGTCTTCACCTTCTCGGGTGCGACGCGGGTGCGCTCGTAGAGGCGCCGCTGGAGTTCGACGTTCTTGGCCCGGGTGAGCTTGTAAGCGAGTCGTTCCGGGAGAAACTTCCGCAGGAACTTCGCGATCGCGTCTTCGTCGGGGCGGGAGACGACGTAGGTCGGGGAGCGCTGCAACATCGTGACGTGCTGCGCCCGGTCGGTAATCGCCGGCACGATCGTCATGGCGGTCGCGCCGCTGCCGATCACGACGACCCGCTTGCCGTCGTACTCGAGGTCTTCGGGCCAGAGCTGTGGGTGGAAGAAGGGACCCTCGAAGCTCTCTTCCCCGTCGAAATGGGGTCGGTGGGGATTTTTGAAATCGTAGTAGCCACTGCACATCGACAGGAAGCTGCACGAGATCGCACTCGAGCCGCCGTCGCCGTGTTCGAGCTCGAGCGTCCAACGCGCCTGCGCGCTCGACCACGAAGCCTTGCGCAGTCGGCGGTGGAAGCGGATGTGGCGGCGGACGTCGTGCTCGTCTGCCGTCTCGTTGACGTAGGAAAGGATGGATGGCCCGTCCGCGATCGCCTTCTGGGCGCGCCACGGTTTGAAGTCGTAGCCCAGCGTGTGCATGTCGCTGTCCGAGCGGATGCCGGGATAGCGGAACAGGTCCCAGGTGCCGCCGAGGGCGCTCCGTGCCTCGACGATCGCGTAGGTCTTCGACGGACAATTCTTCTGCAGGTGGACCGCGGCGCCGATGCCCGAAAGCCCTGCCCCCACGATGACGACGTCGAAGGATTCCATCCCGGGTGCCCTCTTGGCTCTGCCTCAGACCGCGGCCGCCGCCCGCTGCGTGGCCACCGATTCGCCTTCGACCGCGATGTCGATCTCGGCTTCCCGAAGTCGTTCGAGGACCGCGAGGCCGACGCCGGTTGCCGGTGTGACCGCGCCGTGGATCGCCGGCAGCCGCGCCTCATCGAACGCGAGGGCGAGTCCGGATTCGACGATCATGCGTGCCGTCGATCGGTAGCCGGGATGGCCGCTGGCGCGCAGCGTGACGCGCACCTCCTCGCCGTCGGAACCGAGCGCCCGGGCCGTCATGGAATAGCGTATTTCGGCCAGGGCTTTCTCGCTTGGTCCCTCGCCCGATTGCGGGCCGATGCGTTCGACGATGCCGAGCACCGCCTGGCGGAGCCAGG
>JAPOLW010000393.1 GCA_029976905.1 bacterium
GTTCGTGCCGCCCGAGGACCGCGGTGGCTTCCTGGTGATCATCGAGTCCCCCGAGGGATCCACGCTGGGCCACCACGATCGACTGCAATTTCAGGTCGAGCAGATCCTCGACGAACTCCCCGAGATGCGCGCCGCGACGGCCTTTGCGGGCGCGCGCGGCGGAGGCCGTGGTGCCACCAATAGCGGGTTGGTCTTCTCGCGGCTGCACCACCGCTCCGAACGGGAGAGATCCCAACACGAAATCCTGGCCCTGTTGCGCTCTCGCTTCGCGGACATTCCCGGAATCCGCGTCTTCGCGACGCCGTTTTCGGGTCTGCCGACGGGGAGTCGGGGCAAGCCGCTGGAGTTCGTGATCCAGAACCCCGATTTCGAGGCCCTGCAGGAGTACGCACCCCGGATGGTCGAACGGATCCGCAACGTGGCCGGGCTTACCGGGGTCGACAGTGATTTGCGGATCAACAAGCCCGAACTCCGCGTTCGCATCGACCGCGACAAGGCGGCGTCTCTCGGCGTCAGCGTGGCGGATGTCGCCAATACGCTTCGCATTCTGCTCGGGGGCGCCGACGTGACCAAATTTCGCTACGGCAACGAGCGCTACGACGTCATCGTTCAGCTGACGGAGGAAGATCGGGTCACGCCCCAGCAGATCGAACGTCTCCACGTGCGCAGCCGCAGCGGCGATCTCGTTCAGCTGGCGAGTGTCGTCCAGATCACCGAGGGTGTGGGGCCGAGCAGTCTGAATCACTACAACCGGCGCCGTTCGGTGGTCATCGACGCAAATCTCCAGGGAAAGCCCCTGGGCACGGCACTGGCCGAGGTGGAGGCGGTGGCGCGCGAGGTGCTGCCGGCCGGATTCACGACGGCGGTCAGTGGGGAGTCGAAGGAATTCGAGGAATCCTTCGATGGTCTCGCCTTCACCTTCCTGCTGGCGATTGCGGCGGTGTACCTGGTTCTGGCCGGGCAATTCGAGAGTTTCGTGCACCCCTTCACGATCCTGTTGGCGCTTCCCCTGGCGTTGTTCGGTGCCTTCGGACTCCTGGCCTCGCTCGGCATGACCCTGAATATCTACAGCTTCATCGGCATGGTCATGTTGGTCGGCCTGGTGACGAAGAATTCGATCCTCCTCGTAGACTACGCAGGACGCCTCCGGGAGGCGGGAGAGGATGCCCGGCAGGCGATTCTCCGGGCGGGGGAAGTCCGTTTGCGGCCCATCCTGATGACGGCGCTCTCGACGGTCTTCGGCATCCTGCCCATCGCCATTGGCCTCGGCGCGGGCGCCGAGAGCCGTCGACCTCTGGGTGTGGTCGTTGCGGGCGGCATCCTGACCTCCACGGTCCTGACCTTGGTGGTGGTCCCCGTCTTCTATACCCTCATCGACGAAGCCTTGGAAAAAACCGCGCGCCATCTCGGACGGCGCGCAGATGCCGTGCCCTGATCGGGCGCACGGGAGAGACCGCCGGCGTGACGCGGCGGTTGGTGCGAGAACCCCAAAAAAAGGAGAAGCGTGTGGGCCCACTCGAAGGAATCCGGATCATCGAGATCGCCGGGATCGGCCCGGGGCCGTTTTGCGGCATGATGCTGTCCGACATGGGCGCGGAGGTTCTACGCATCGATCGGGCGGATCGCGTACGTGAACCGGGCGTGAGTGGCGACCTTCTCGCGCGCGGGCGCAAAAGCGTCGGCGTGGATCTCAAGAGCCCGCGTGGCGTGGAAGTGGTCCTGCGGCTGGTCGAAAAGGCCGACGCCCTCTTCGAGGGATTCCGGCCCGGGGTCACCGAGCGACTCGGAATCGGACCCGACGACTGCATGGCGCGCAATCCAGGCCTCGTCTACGGCCGCATGACCGGGTGGGGGCAGGAGGGACCCATGGCGCAGGCCGCGGGCCACGACATCAACTACATCTCCCTGGCCGGTGCCCTGGAGCCCATGGGCCGACGGGGCGAAAAGCCAATGATCCCCCTGAACCTGGTGGGGGACTTCGGTGGAGGGGGATTGATCCTCGCCTTCGGCATTGCGTGCGCTCTGCTCGAAAAACAGCGTTCCGGGAAGGGGCAGGTGGTCGATGCCGCGATGGTGGACGGCGCGGCGATCCTGATGACGATGTTTCACGGGATGCGGGGGGTTGGATTCTGGAGTGACGAGCGGGGCACGAATCTGCTCGATAGCGGCGCCCACTTCTACGACGTCTACGAATGCAAAGACGGCGGGCACATTTCGATTGGTTCGATCGAGCCGCAGTTCTACGCCGAGCTACTGCAACGCACCGGACTGGACGAGGGGACCCTCGGCGGCCAGAACGACCGTGCGCGCTGGGGGGAGAACAAAGAACGTGTCGCGGCCCTGTTCCGGACCAAGACGCGGGACCAGTGGTGTGCCGAACTCGAAGGGACCGACGTCTGTTTCGCACCGGTTCTCTCGATGGGGGAAGCGCCGTCGCACCCCCATAACCAGGCACGCGGCACCTTTGTCGAGCGCGAGGGCCTCGTGCAGCCCGCGCCGGCGCCACGATTCAGCCGCACCGAGGCGCAGATCCAGGGGCCTCCTCCGACCGCAGGGTCGCACACCGATGAGGCGCTCGGCGCCTGGGGTTTTGATGCGGCGGAGATCTCTGCTCTGCGGGAGCAGAGGGCGATCGCGTAGCCGCGCGGCGAGCGGGAGATGGGATCGGCCGCGCTTGGCGGCCCGGTCCGATCGATCCCGCCCGGACGGGGATGGGTCAATCCTGCGACGGTGGTGCGGGCAGCGCTTTGGGGGGCGACTTGGGGCGGCGCTGTGGCAAGACCTTCTCGATGAAAATGGTCTGGGGGCGACCTTCGCGTGATCGGGTTCCCTCGAACCCCGCGCTCTCGTACAGGCGCTGTGCCCGCTGGTTGTCCTCGCGAACCTCGAGGGTGATCTTGCTGCAGCGCAAGGCCCGGGCGCGGCGCTCTACCTGCCGGAGCAACTCCCGGCCGATTCCGCTGCCGCGGTGGGAACGGGCGACCGTGAGGTCGTGCACGTTCACCACCGGGCGCGCCTGGAACGTGGAGAAGCCCCGCAAGCAAACCGCCACGCCCACGGGTTTGCCATGCAGGAGGCCAAGGACCGTGAACGTCGCGGGGTGTCGACGGAGGCCGACGACGAGCCGGCGTTTGACGTCTTCGGTCAACGGTCGACCGATCCCCATGGGCTCGCGCGCGAATTCATCGAGAAGCGTGACGACTGCCCGAGCGTGTTGCGGGTTGGAGAAGTCCGCATCGACGAAACGTAGACCCTCGGCGTATTCGCGTGCAGGACGTAGGAAGTCGCGAATCGAGTTCACCGACCTGACCTTACCGAGAATTGGGTTTGCGGGGCAAGACGAAACTGAGGGGACGCGCGTCGGGCGTCGGTTCCTGTTACGGAGTGTCAGGTGAAAGAGCGCGTACCGGTCACGGTCCTCTCGGGGTTCCTGGGGAGCGGCAAGACGACGTTGTTGAACCGCCTTCTCGCAGACCCGGCGGGACTCAGGATCGCCGTGGTGGTCAACGAGTTCGGCGAGATTGGCATCGATGGTCAGCGGGTCTCGGGAGCCCAGCAATTCGTCGAGCTCGACAATGGCTGTTTGTGTTGCGCGCTGAACGAGGATCTCAAGCGTACACTCTTCGACCTTCGGGACCGTGGCGGCTTCGACCATCTCGTTCTCGAAACCACCGGGCTCGCAGACCCTTTGCCGGTGGCGTGGACGTTCACGCGGCCGGGGCTCGACGATTTCTACCGGATTGACGCGTTGGTGACCGTCGTGGATGCCGTGAACCTTGCGCGTGTCGTCGACGACGTTCCCGAAGTCGCTTTGCAGATCGAACGAGCCGACATTCTCGTCTTGAACAAGATGGACCTCATCGAGGACGGCGGGACGGCGGCCGTCTCCATCCTCCGGGCGCACAACCCGCGCGCGCCTATCGTGGAGAGCGTACGCGGAAGGGTGCCGGTCGAGGCCATCCTGGTGACGGGAGAAGAGATCCGGAGCCGACCCATACCATCGGCCGGGGGGCAGGTCGGCCATGAGCCGAGCTTCGAGACGTACGCCTTCGAAACAGATCGGACACTCGATGACGAGGCGCTCGAAGACCTGCTCGATCAACTGCCGCCCAATGTCTATCGCGCCAAGGGAATTGTCCGGACCAACGCCGACATACCGTGGACGCTGTTCAATGCGGTCGCCGGGCGCTTCGAGATGGAGCCCTTTGGTCGGGTACCAGCCTCGGGGCGAAGTGCGCTGGTGTGGATCGGCAAGAACCTCGATCGTGACGAACTCC
>JAPOLW010000394.1 GCA_029976905.1 bacterium
CCCTGGTCGCCTCCGGAAACGAGATTCTCGGCACCGCCAGCATCGGCGGCGTCCTCTTCCCCGCCGACGGCACCGACCCCCGCGCTCTCCTACGCAACGCCGGTTTCGCCCTCGATCGAGCCAAACGCCAGGGAGGCGATACCGCCGCCTTCTACGCAGAGGTGTTCGGCGGCGCCTTTTCCACCCGGATCCCGATCGCTTCCTGAACGCGTCCGGCAGACGACCCCGTCCGCCGCCCCGGCGTCAAGCCTCGTTCGGCGCCTGAAAGCGCTCGGCGAGTTCTCCGCGACGCACTTTGCCGACTTCCGTCCGCGGGAGTCCGTCGACCCGCCGGAACGCAACCGGCACCTTGTAGGCCACCAGATGCTGTCGGCAGTGCGACTGCAGGGCGTCGGCCCCGACCGGGGCGTCGGTCACGACGAAGGCGACCGGGACCTCACCGAGGCGGTCGTCGGGCACGCCGACCACGGCGGCCTCCCGCACCGTCGGGGCCAGACAAAGCACATCCTCGACTTCGTTCGGGAAGACCTTGTTGCCCCCCCGGTTGATCACGTCTCCAAGGCGGCCGTCGAGCCAGACGAAGCCATCTTCGTCGATGTGACCGACGTCGCCGGTCCGCACGAAGCCATCGGCGTCGAGACGGTCGGCAAGCTCCTCTCCACTGGCGTAGCCCGCGGCCATCCGCGGTGGCCGCACCAGCAGTTCGCCCGCGGACGAAATACGCAGGTCGACACCCCGATGGGGGCGCCCGATCGCCCCGATCTTTTCAGGGTGGTCGCGGGCATCGGCGGCCGTCCAGCCGATGACCTCGCCGATCTCGGCCTGGCCGTAGCTGTTGAGGACGAGCGCCCCGAACTTCTCCGTGAAGCGTCGGGCCTGCAGCGGCGAGAGCGGGGCGGTGATGCTGCGGACGTATCGCAGGGGCGCGAGATCGGTCACCCGCGGATCGTCGGCCAGCATCGTCAGAGCGGCCGGCGGCGCCACGGTCGAGCGGATTTCGAAGCGTCGCACCAGCGTCGCGAAGGTCGCGGGATCGAAACCGTCCATGATGACGAGCGGCGCGCCCGCACGCAGTCCGAAAAGCACGTTGTAGATGCCCGCGTTGAGCGCCAGGGAGACCGGGATGAGGTTCGGCGACGGCCGGTGGCCGGGGCGGGCCGGCTTTGCGCGCAGCGGTGCCAGAACGCGATCGATCAATTCCAGATAGGCGCCGTGGGTGTGCAGAACGGGCTTGGGTCGGCCGGTCGTCCCCGACGTCCACAGCACGAACGCCGTATCCTCGGCGTAGGTACGATCGCCGGCGAGCCGTCGCACCCCGTCTTCGTCGATCATGGCCACCGGCTCGACGGCCGCGATCACCTTGTCGATCTCGGCAGGCGGATGGCGCGGATTCACCGGGACGAAGACCGCCCCGGCCAGCCAGATCCCCGCCATGGCCGTCACCACATCCGGACCGTTGGGCAAGCGGACCGCGACCGCCTGTCCGGGCCGGACCCCACGTCCACGCAACGCGCGGGCGACCGCCTGCGCCTGACCGCGGGCCTCCCCCGCACCCACCGAATGGTCCACGGTGTGGAGAAGTGGCTCGTCGTCGCCGAAGGGATGCTCGACGAGGAGGACCGCGAGGCTCATCCCTCCTCCCGCTCGATCGAGGCCCACCTCGCCTCGCGCTTCTCCGAGAAGGCGAGCGGCCCCTCTTCCTGGTCCGGATGCCCCCAGAGCGCCATGATCTGCTTCGCGCCCTGGCGGCAGGCCTCGGTGAGACCGAGTTCCAGGGCGCCCCACAGCGCCTTCTTGGTCGCCGCCATCGCGGCCGGCGAGTTCTTGGCGATGGTCTCGCCCATCTCCTGGGCGCGCTCGCGAAGCCGCTCCGGCGGATCCACGATTTCGCTGATCATGCCGAGTTCGAGAGCGCGCTTTGCATCGACCCGTTCGTACTTCCCCAGGAAGGCCATGCGCATGACGGCTTCCACCGGCATCTTCTTCATCAGCCCGATCGCCTCGATCGACACCACCTGTCCGACCGAGACGTGCGGGTCGAAGAATTTTGCGTCGCTCGCCGCGATGACGATGTCGGCGTCCGCCACCCAGTGGAAACCACCGCCGCAGCAGATGCCGTTTACCGCCGTGACCACCGGTTTCCAGACGTTCTGGTGCCACGACGTGAAGTGGACGTCGAAGTTCTCCATCGAATCCCGGTAGCGCTGGAAGCCGACCCCGTCGGTCGCGATCTCCTGGACGTCGACCCCGGTCTGGAAGGCGCGACCTTCTCCGGTGTGCACGATCACCCGCACGGCCGGATCGCGATCGAGTTCGATCCACGCATCGGCGAATTCGTCGCGCATGGCGTTGTTCATCGCGTTGAGTTGCTCGGGGCGGTTGTTGATCAACCAGCCCACCGGGCCGTGCCGCTCGACGATCAGATGTTGGTAGCTCATGGTCGGTGTCCTTCCTCTTTCCCGGCCAAGGGATTCATTCCTGCCAATCGGTCTGGTCGGCGCGCGCGGGCTGACGGCCGAGTTTCATGGGGCAAAGCGGTGAGTCGACCAGCAGAATGCGATGCCGCGAGACGACGTCCTCGCGGCATCGGCCGGCCCACGCCACGAGGCCCTCGTCCTCCCGCGCCGAGCGCTCGGCGTCGGCCCACGCCGACCACGAGGGAATCGACCACAGCAGGATGGCTTCGTCCTCGTTCACCATCGCGGTGCAGAACGCGCCGATCAGCTCCCAACCAAAGCGTTGGTACGCCGGCGCGGCGTGAGCGCGCACGCGCTCGAGGTGCTCCCAATTCGCCCCGGGACGCACCTTCACGATCTCGTGGGCATAGCAGGCTCCTCGCACCCCCGCGGCGACCAATTCGTCGATGGAGCGGGTCCAGGGAGCCGGCTCGACCAGGCGATCGAAGCCCCCCCGACGAAAGTCCGCCGCCCTCGCCCACCACTTCGCCAGCACCGGATCCTGCGCGCCGGCCCCCACCGCTTCGCCATCGAACGAGGCCGCGAGGCCCTGCCAGCCGTGCTCCTCCCAGAGGTTGCAGACCTGCGGCCAGGCACCGGTCGAGCCCAGCACCGCCCACACGCCAAAGCACTTCTGTCCGCGCTGCTCCTGGGCGTGCGGACTCCAATTCGCGGCCATGTGGTGCATGTAGTCGGCGCGGTGGTGCCCACGGATGTCGATCAATTCGTGGATGTAGAGGCGGTCATTCATACAGACCTCGCTTGCGCAGGACGGCCACGACGAGGTCCCCGTGCTCTTCCAACATCGCACGACAGGCGACGGCCACCTGGGCGACGTCGCGGCGCCCGAGAAAAACCGCGAGCTTCTTCATCTCGCGGCGGGTCACCGTTGCCGCTCCCGCGACTTCGTCGAAGAAGTTTCCGGGCACCATGCCCACCAGGGTCCGACTCACGGCACGCAACCGCGGGGAGCCCCCTTCGTGGACGGCGATCCGCCAGAACTCGGTCATCGTCGCCTGGAGCGTTTCGTGGTCACGCACCCGACCGGCCTTCTCGGCGAGTGCGACCAGTCGTTCGAGCGACTCGTCGTCCGCGCGCTGCGTCGCTCGTTCGAGCGCGAAGGCGTAGATCATCCCGAACAGGGCGTAATGGTCGCGCGTTGCCTCCTCGTCCAGATGGTTCAGATAGGCCCCGCGGTGCGGGCTCATCTGCACGAGTCCTTCGCGCTCGAGCGCCATCAAGCCGTCCCGGACCGGGATGCGGCTCACGCCGAGACGGGCGGCCAGAGCTTCCTGGTTGAGACGCGCCCCACCGCGCAACGCCCCCTCCCAGACGAGACGGCGAATCGAATCGGCCACCTGCTGCCCGACCGTGGAACGGGGAATCGGTGCGATCTCCGGCTCGGTTGCCATCGCGCTCACCAGCCACTCCGCTGCGCCGCCCGCTCGCGGTGCACCGAGGGCGCACCCAGGAACATGCGATCGAAGATCGCCCGCTTGAGCCAGATCTGCATGTCGCCCTCCCATGTGAAGCCCATGCCGCCGAGGACCTCCACGGCGTCGCGCGCCGTCTGCATGAAACGATCCGAGAGGTGCGCCTTGGCCAGGGAGGCGGCCCGCTCCCGCTCGTCGGGCAATTCGTCCCAGGCGTGCGCCGCATACCAGAACAGGGCACGCGACGGCTCCACCTCGACCGCCAGTGAAGCCAGGCGATGCTTGATTGCCTGGAAGTGACCGATGGTGACGCCGAATTGCTCGCGCGTCTTTGCGTGATCGACCGCCATTTCCACACAGCGTGAGGCGCCGCCGAACGCGTC
>JAPOLW010000395.1 GCA_029976905.1 bacterium
GCGCCGACGCCCCGGCAAAGACCTCCTCCTGGCGAGACGCATGCGCGGGAGCGGAGGAGTCCGTACTCTGGCCCTTGACCGACGCCACACCCCGCTCGCTCCGCGAAGATCCACCCGGGCTGCGAGCGCGCCCCGGAGTTGTCCGCTCCATGGACGTCGAGGAGCCCCCCGTGCGCAGGACGTAACGTTGCATGGCCTCGGAGACCCTCTCCCGGCTGGCGGACCCGGGGCTTTGCGAGGATCGCCGGTCGGCCGAGGCCCCCTCTCCCACCGGATCGGGCTCTGCCGACGCGCCTTGCGCTCCCCGCTCCGCTTCCGGGGTTCGCAGACCGGGACCGGCGATGGCGGCCCGCACGGCGCGCAGCACGACTCCGAAGACGGCGTCCGGGTTCGCAAAGCGCACCTCCGTCTTGGTCGGGTGGACGTTGACGTCGACCTGATCTCCGGGGAGATCCACGAAGAGCACCGCCGCCGGGTAGCGCCCCTGGGGAAGCAACGCCCGGTAGGCGTCCTGGATGGCGCGCAGCAGGACACGATCGCGTACATGCCGTCCGCCGACGAAGGGAACGATGTGACGCGCCTGCGCGTACGACGCTCCCCCGCGCGATGCGAAACCGCGCACCGAGACTTCTTCCTCGGTCCACTCCACGGGCACCATCTCTCGTGCGCGCTCGGCTCCGAGCACCTGGCGCAGACGTTCCTTCGGCCGCTGCACGGCGGCATACCGCAGGACCTGCCGGGAACCGTCCTGGCACTGAAAGCCCACGCCCGGATGAGCCAGCGCAATGCGATTCAGCCATTCGACGATGTGCCCCAATTCGGTCTGCGGCTTGCGCAGGAACTTCCGTCGCGCGGGAACCGAAGCAAACAACCCGGTCACGTCGATCGAGGTGCCCTCCGGCGCGCCCATCGGGGCCTGCTCCCGAATTGCCCCGCCGTCGACGACCAGACGCGTCCCCTCGTCGGCTCCTCTCTCCCGCGTCTGGATCTCCACCCGGGCGACCGCTGCGATACTCGCCAACGCTTCGCCGCGAAAGCCGAGCGTACCGATTCCCGAGAGATCCTCGATGCGTTCGAGCTTGCTGGTGGCATGCCGCAAACAGGCGCGCTCGGCGTTTTCGGGTGACATGCCGTGGCCGTCGTCCCGGACCTGGATGCGATCCCGCCCGCCGGCCTCGAGCCGAACCTGGACCTCGGTCGCTCCCGCATCGAGAGAATTTTCGACCAACTCCTTCACCACCGAGGCGGGGCGCTCGACGACCTCGCCGGCCGCGATCTGATCGGCGACCAGGGAATCGAGGACCCGGATCCGCGCCGCCGGAACTCGCGTCGGCGAGGTCATGGCAGAAGACTCCTGCGCCGGCTGTCCCGCCAGCGCTCGAAAGCCTGTTGCTCCGACTCGAAACCCGGTCGTCCGAGAGCTCCGAGCACGAGGCGTCGGACCACCTCGCTCGCTGGCCGCGCCTGCGGGTCGACGTCGTGGAGGGAAGCGCCCAGGAGGGTCGTGACCTCGAAAAGTCGGACGAGCTCTCCGAGCGCGTACGCATCCAGGACCGGGACCGAGATCGAGATGGACGGTCGGCTCTCGCGTGCCATGGCAAACTCGACCGCAGCCCGCTCGAGGGCCCCGAGTTCGGCGAGACTGCGACCGCCGAGGTATGCGATGTCCTCGAGATCTCCGTAGGTTCCCGGAATGGTGCCCGCTTGCGCGGCACCGTCGACACTCAAGAACGTGATCACCTTGTCGGCCGGACCCTCGAGGTAGGATTGGATCTGGGAAGAGTGATCCAACGTTCCCCGCGCCACGACCGGCGTCGTCCCGACCGCGATACGACTCGACTCGCCCTCGAGCTTCTTGGCAAGGGTGGCCGCCCACAGATGGCGCCACCACTGTGCGAAGCCGGCCAGGCGATCGGCGTAGTGGAAGAGAACGTGCGTCTGCACGCCGTGCAGGGTTGCCAGGAGGTAGTAGATCGTCGCAAGTCTCGCGGCCGGGTTGGCCTCGGGATCCGGGAGGCGACAACGCGCGTCCATCGCCATCACGCCGGCGAGGAAAGAGGCCGTATCGACACCAGCGACCGCCGCGCCGAGCAGATGCTGCGGACTCGACGCAGCCTGATGGCCGGCGACGCCGGGCGGGAACTCGGTGGCATGGAGTCCCTCGTCGTTGACGATCTGGCGAAGAGGCCCGGCTTGCGTATCGGTGGTCAGCAGGAGATGCCGCGTATAGTCCACGGCTCCCAACTCACTGAGCAAGCGATCCCGCAGAATCAGAAAGACGGCGAGCGTCTCGACGCGTTCGCCGGAACGACTGAGCACGTGGAAGACGGTGCGGCGAAGATCCACCCGTGCGAGGACCGCCTGCACCGCCGCCGGGTCGGCGCCGTCGAGGACGAGGATCGCGGGACGGCCGTCGACGACCTCCTCGGGTCGATCCACGAGAGCTTGCACGAGAAGTTGCGTCCCAAGAGCCGATCCTTCCCCGGCGACGATCACGAAAGAGTCGATTTTCCCCGCCAGATCCCGCGCCGCCGCCAGGGTCCTCTTCAAATCGCCACGTCGCTGCGCGAGTTCGAGGAAGGGTCGGGTCCCCTCGCCCCGATCGGCCTCGAGCCGGGAGATCGATTCCCCAAT
Organism: bacterium; assembly: GCA_029976905.1. Taxonomy (GTDB): domain Bacteria; phylum Desulfobacterota; class Binatia; order UBA12015; family UBA12015; genus VGTG01. The sequence goes on from JAPOLW010000395.1 coordinate 2,635, forward strand.
GCGTGCGGCGACCGAATCCAACTCCGCGGCCGACACCCCGGCCTGCGCACCAATCGACGCGTCCAGTGCACCGCCGACGTCGATCGAGACCGATTGCCTCCCACGCCGCCGACCCGTGCGGACCCCACTTCCCATGGCGGCCGTTCCTACCACCCCGCACGCGGTCCCGACAATCGCCACCGCGCGCGTGCCCCGCGCGGCGCGGGGCGCTACCGTCGTCCAGCATGGCAAGTCCGCTGGCCCACCTCCGCAAGATCGGCTCCGTCGCGGCCGTGCGCGCCCGCGTGCGACGGGCCCGGGCCCGGGGCGAAAAGATCGTCTTCACCAATGGATGTTTCGATCTCCTCCACCCGGGCCACGTGCGCTATCTGGCGGCGGCCCGGACCCGCGGAGACGTGCTCGTGGTGGGTCTCAACAGCGACCGTTCGGTTCGGGCACTCAAGGGGCAGGGACGACCGATCCAGAGCGCAGAGGCGCGGGCCGAGGTCCTCGCGGGACTGTCCTCGGTCGACCACGTGGTGGTCTTCGACGCGCCGACGCCCCTCGAACTGATCCTCGCCCTGCGTCCCGATGTACTCGCCAAAGGGGCCGATTGGGCCGCTGACGCCATCATTGGCGCCGACGAGGTGCGCTCGTGGGGTGGACGGGTCGAGCGGATCCGCCTGGTCGAAGGACAGTCGACGACGCGATTGGTGCAGCGCTCCTCCCGCACCGGCGGGCGTCCGCAACCGGCCGCGGGACGACGCAGCGGGCCCGCAGCAAAGCGTTAGCGCGAAGGCCGCCGCGACATCGCTCCGACGCGCCCTCTCGCGGGCGTGCCTTCGTCGGCCACCGGGGGCGCTGTCCCGGCTGCCGTGGGGCGTCAGGAGGCTGCGGCGTTCCCGGCCACGAACGAGCGCGACCCGCTGACCTTGGCCACCTTGCCCGAACGCAGGCAGCGGGTACAAACCAGGATCCGGCGAACGGTTCCCGAGAGATTCGCGCGCACGGTTTGGAGGTTCGGTTTCCAGGTACGACGGGTCTTGTTGTTTGCGTGGCTGACGTTGTTGCCAACCCCACGTCTCTTACCGCAGATTTCGCAGGCGCGCGCCATGAGTACGACTCCCCCGGCCCGTGGTGATTTCCCGCGGCCGAATCGGGGGTGATAGCGGTCGCCGTTTCGGTTGTAAAGGCGGCCTCAACCGCCGGTCGCGCCCCCCCGGGCGATCGCATCGATCGCGATCCCCGCCCCCTTGGGCAGGGTGGCCACTCCGACGGTGACGCGGGCCGGACGGGCCTCGCCCAGCCAGCGGCCATAGATCTCGTTCACCTGCGGAAAATCGCCCATGTCCGTGAGGTAGAGGGTCGTCCGCACCACCCCGCCGACGCCGCCGCCTGCGGCTGCGAGAACGGCCGAGAGATTGTCCAGAATGCGCTGGGTCTGCGCGCCGATCCCGCCGGCGACCAGTTCACCGGTCTGCGGGTCGAGGCCCAGTTGGCCCGAGCAGAAGATCCATCCATCGCAGAGGGTGGCCTGCGAGTAGGGCCCAATCGCCTCGGGCGCCGCGGAGGTCTTGACGGAGGTCGGGGATGCATTGCCGGACATCGGGGCAGAGTGAAATACGCGGCCCGGACCGTCAAGCCCGCCGGACT
>JAPOLW010000396.1 GCA_029976905.1 bacterium
GCTCCGTCGTCGCCTACGGGAGGTGGCGCGAACCCGCGACCTTCATCGGCGCGAGCGAGCCGAGGTTCCGTTTCCGACGGCGGCGCTCGTCGGGTACACCAACGCCGGAAAGTCCACGTTGATGCGAAGCCTGACCGGCGCCGATGTTCTCATCGACGATCGGCTTTTTGCGACGCTCGACCCGACCGTGCGCCGCCTCGAACTCGATCGGTCGGGCACGGTCCTACTGAGCGACACCGTCGGCTTCATCCACAAGCTCCCCCACCAGCTCGTCGAGGCGTTCAAGAGTACGCTGGACGAAGTGCGCAGTGCCGATGTGCTCGTGCACGTCGTCGATGCGTCGAATCCAGAGCACGAGGTCCATATGCGCGTGGTCGACGAGGTCCTGCGGGAGATCGGCGCCGACGAAGCGCCCATGATCCTCGTCTGGAACAAAATCGACCGACTCGAACCGGTGCATCGACAGGCAATTCTTGCCGATTGCGCGCGCCGCGACGGTGTTGCGACGTCGGCCCGAACCGGGGCGGGGCAGGCGGAGCTTCTCGCGGCGATCGACGGCCGGCTGGCGCGCCATGCGCGTGAAGTGGAGTTCTGGATCCCCTTCGACCGCGGCGAGATCCTGGCACGGGTCCACCGCGAGGGGCGCGTGCTCGAGCGGCACGACGACGAGCAGGGCACCCGCGTGACGGCGCTACTCACCGACAAGGCGGCCGGGCAGATCGAAAAGCTTCTCGGGGAGTCCTCATGCTGAACGTTCCGAACGCCCTGACCATGCTGCGTATTGCAGCGATCCCGGCGGTCCTGATTGCTCTGGACTCGGAGAGTTACGGCGTCGGATTTCTTCTTTTCGTTCTGGCGGGCATTACCGACGGACTCGATGGTGGGATCGCCCGCTGGACCGATACCCGCACCGAATTGGGAGCCTACCTCGATCCTCTGGCGGACAAAGGCCTCGTCATCACGCTTCTGGTGAAACTTTTCCTGATGGGGGAAGCGCCGTTCTGGATGCTGACGATCATCTTGACGCGCGACATCGTTTGCATGGCGGGCTACCTGATCCTCTTCTTCGTCACGGGCGAGACCCTCGAGATTCTTCCCACCCGGACCGGGAAGTGGGCGACCTTCTTCCAGATCTCCGGCCTCGGCGTTTGTCTTTTTCTGCTTTGGCAGCCTCACTTCATGGGGGCGTGGGCTGCCTACGGATTGCTTGCCATTGCCGCCGTCTTGACCGGAATTGCCGGGGTTCAATACGTGTGGCGCGGGCTCTCGTGGTACCAGACACGGCCGGCAGCACCGTGAGCGGAACGGCTTCGAAGAGCGGGGGAGGCGGCTCTTTTGTCCGATAGTCCGGTGCGGCGACGCGGCCGAGCCCTCTTCGATGGGCGAGGGCTCGCACGCCTGGTGGGGCAGGCGGGCGCGATGGCTCTGCGCGATCGGCCCGCGGATACGGTGGGTGCGCGTGCCGTGGCCCGGTCGATCCGGGCCTTCGTGGACGAAAAGGCGGCGCAGCGCGATCCCCGCGCACGCGTGGTCGACGCTGGCGAGGCCGCGGCTTTGCCGGCCGTCGAATGGGTCCTCGCCGTCGAAGCGATCGACGGGGTCGACGCCTATGTCGCCGGGCTTCCGACCTGGGCCATTGCCGTGGGTCTCTTGCGCCATGGCAAACCCTGGTCGGCGGCGGTCTTCGCCCCGGCACTCGACGATCTCTACGTCGCCAGTTCGGGAACTCTTCGTTGGCGCGGTGAAGCGGTGCCGCCTGGGGGCGTTCGCCCGTTGGCCACGGGCTTCGTGCTCGGAACGGGCGTCGAGAAGAGATCGATTCTACGCCTGGGAAGGCGTCGTGAAGCGCAGAGTCCGGTCTTCTACCACGCCTGCCTGGTCGCGCGGGGGGCTGCGGAAGGGGCGATCCTGGGACCGCTCAACCAGCGGGAGGTCGCCTTGATCCGCTCCTTGCTCGGGCCCGTGGGCGGCGCGATGCATTCCTTGCGCACCGGCGCTCCCCTGGACATGGAAGCTCTGCGAAATGGGCGCCCCACGAAGCAGCCGATTCTGATTGCGCGCGCGGGGCGGGCCGACGCGCTACTGGCCCGACTCAAGCGCTGATCTCGGGTGCAGGCGGCCAGGGCAGCTCGACGCGGCCGTAGGCACTGCGGCAGGGCGGGCCGGGTGCGTGCAGGAAGGTCGGCGGGCCGTCGGTGTCCATCCAGACCAGGCTCGAGGATCGGGTTCCGTATCCAGGAGTGTGGATACACAGCTGGTCGGTGGGCTTGCGATCATCGACCGCGACCTGGTGATCGGCCAGGATCAGGTGCAGGGAATCGACCAGAGCACCGCGATCGTGATCGCGCTCGAAGCGCGGGACCAATTCCGCAAAGCGATGGGTCGATCGCGAGATACGCTCGCAGGTCACGTCATTGAGGTCGAGATTGGTCAGGAGGTGCAGCCCCGGATCGAGTCGCTCCAGCGACATTCGTTCCGATCGATTCTGCGCCACCCAGGCTTCGTCGCGCGCAGCCACCAGGAGATTGAAGGGGTTGTAGGCGGCTGGATCCTCGGCCCGGAGGCGCTCGAGCGCTCCCTGGAGGGAGGATTCCTCGGCCAGGGCGACACAGAGAGCGCCGCGGGAGAGGCACCGGGGATCCGCCGGGCGCTCGGTACGGCGATTGAGCACTCCGACCACGACGCCCGCCCGGCCGACCGCCAACCAGGAACCGCCGGCGCGGAGATCTCGCCCACCAAAGGCGCGTCCCTGTCCGAGCAGCTCGGGCGAGACCGCGGGCCGATCGTAGAACTCGTCACGATTCGCGGCGACGAGCAGAGGCAGGTCACGCCAGGCCCGGGTATAGACGGCAAGGGTACACACGCCTGGCAACTCTAGCGCAGGGGAGGGCACATTGTCTTGCCAAGGGGCCTGTGCTTTGAATTTCGTAGGAAGGATTCCCATGTTCGAGTCGGTCGAAGACGTCATCGAAAAGCTCGCCGGGCAGAAGTACATCTGCAACCGCAGCATCGCGACCGTGGTCTACCTGGCTTCCCGGATGCATAAACCCATCCTCGTGGAGGGTCCGGCGGGCGTCGGGAAGACCGAACTGGCCAAGGTCGCTTCGATCTGTCTCGGACGCGAGCTGATCCGCCTGCAGTGCTACGAGGGTCTCGACGAGGCCAAGGCTCTGTACGAGTGGGAGTACGGCAAGCAACTGCTCTATACCCAGATCCTGAAGGACAAGATCAGCGAAGTGCTTTCGGGCACCCACACCCTTCGCGACGCGGTGGACCGGATCGCCGACCAGGACGGGGTCTTCTTTTCCGAGCGCTTCATCCTGCCACGCCCGCTTCTTCGCGCCATTACGTCGGATGAACCGGTGGTCCTGCTGGTCGATGAGATCGACAAATCGGATTCCGAATTCGAGGCATTCCTCCTCGAGATCCTGAGCGACTTCCAGGTGAGCGTTCCCGAATTGGGGACGATCGAGGCCAAGAACATGCCGCTGGTGGTTCTTACCAGCAACAACTCCCGGGAGATGTCAGACGCTCTGAAGCGCCGTTGTCTGCACCTCTTCATCGATTTTCCCGACAGCGAGCACGAACGGGAAATCGTGCGCCTCAAGGTGCCCGAGGTCCCCGAAGCGCTCGCCGCCGAAGTCGTCGGCATCGTCCAGAGAGTCCGTCGACTGGACCTCAAGAAGGCGCCGAGCATCAGCGAAACCCTGGACTGGGCGCGGGCCCTGGCGCTCCTCAACGTCGACACCCTGGGCGACGAGACGGTGCGGGACACCTTGAGCGCGATCTTCAAATACGAGACCGACATTCGCAAAGCCGAAAAAGAACTGCGCGACCACGTCGCCCGCAAACAGGCCCGACAAGGCCCCGAAGGCGGCAGCGACAAAGAGGACGTGCTGCACTGAGACGCCCTCGGGCGTCGTTGCCCGTCGGCCTCGTGCAAGGGGAGCCCGTTGGAAGCCCGCATCCTGGAGTTCGGCGCCTTGCTTCGCCACCACGGGTTGCGTCTGTCGACCGTCGAGACGCTCGATGCCCTCTCTGCGCTCGAGGGGACCGGTTTGGGATCCCGGGAGATGGTCAAAGACGTCCTGCGGGCGACGATGGTCAAGCGCGCGAGCGACCTGCCGACCTTCGACGAGCTTTTCGACCTCTTCTTCTCCGGTCTCGGCGAAGCCGTGAAGGAAGTCGGGGAATCCGGCGGCCAGCGTCTTGCCGATTCCCCGGCCGACTACCAGGATCTCCTCGACCAGTTGCAGAAACTACTCG
>JAPOLW010000397.1 GCA_029976905.1 bacterium
GGAATCTTGAAGGCCTGCACGAAGAAGGCCCGGATGAACAAGGCAAGTGCCAGGGCAACGACCAGAGCCTCGGCATATTCGCGAATGGTGGACTTCGGCTTGGCGGCGGCCGACACCGCTCCGCGATCCTTCCCGGTGCCGCTCAACTTTCCACCTTCAGCGCCGCCAGGAAGGCCTCCTGGGGTATTTCGACTCGCCCGACCTGTTTCATGCGCTTCTTGCCTTCCTTCTGCGCCTCGAGAAGTTTCCGCTTCCGGGTGATGTCCCCACCATAGCATTTCGCGGTGACATTCTTTCGCATGGCCTTCACCGTTTCCCGAGCAATGATCTTGGTTCCGACCGAGGCCTGAATGGCAACCTCGAACATCTGCCTGGGAATCAATTCCTTCATCCGAAGGGCCAGCTCACGCCCCCGCGCATACGCGCGGTCGCGGTGGACGATGAGAGAAAGCGCATCGACGACGTCTCCGTTGATGCGGATGTCGAGCTTCACGAGGTCGCTGGGGACAAACCCCGCCAACTCGTAGTCCAGCGAGGCATACCCGCGCGAGACCGATTTGAGCCGGTCGTAGAAGTCCACCACGACCTCATTGAGCGGGATTTCGTAGGTCAGGACGACGCGATTCTCTCCCGCGTAGCGGATCTCCTTTTGCTCTCCGCGCTTCTCCTCGCAGAGCTTCAAGACGCCGCCAAGGAACTCCGCGGGGAGGTGGATCGTCGTGCGGATGATCGGCTCCTCGACTTTTTCGACATTCGTCGTCGCCGGCAACTTGGCCGGACTGTCCACGTCGAGGACCTGTCCGGCGGTCGTCGTGACCCGGTAGGCAACGGTCGGAGCCGTCGTGATCAGGGTCAGACCAAACTCGCGCTCGAGCCGCTCCTGGACGATCTCCATGTGCAGGAGGCCGAGGAAGCCACAGCGAAAACCAAAACCCAGCGCGATCGAACTCTCCGGTTCGTAGGAAAAAGACGAATCGTTCAGCTTGAGTTTCTCGACGGCGGCGCGAAGGCCTTCGTATTGCTTGGTATCCGACGGATAGAGTCCGCTGAAGACCATCGCCTTGACCGCCTGAAAGCCCGGCAGGGGCGCAGAGGCCATCGGTCGGACGTGCGTCACCGTATCCCCGATCTGCGCGTGGGCGATCTCCTTGATGGACGCCATCAGAATGCCGACCTCGCCGGGACCGAGGCCGTCGACCTCGCGCGCACGCGGCGCCAGGACCGCAAGGCGGGTCACGTCGTAGTCACGCCCAACCGCCATCAGGCGCACCCGATCCCCCTTGCGCACCCGACCGTTGACGACGCGGATGAGCACCACGGCGCCGTGGTAGGGATCGAACCAGGAGTCGAAGATCAGCGCCTGCAGAGGCGCCTCCACCTCACCGCGAGGCGGCGGTACGACCTCTACGATCCGCTCGAGGATTTCCTCGACGCCAATGCCCTGCTTCGCACTCGCGTGGATCGCGTCGCTCGCGTCGAGGCCGATGACGTCCTCGATCTCCTGACAGACCCGGTCCGGGTCGGCCGACGGCAGATCGATTTTGTTGAGTACCGGAACGATCTCGAGATCGTGGTCGAGTGCCAGGTAGACGTTCGCGAGCGTCTGGGCCTCGACCCCCTGCGCGGCGTCCACGACGAGAATCGCCCCCTCGCAGGCCGAGAGGCTTCGCGACACCTCGTAGGAGAAATCCACGTGCCCGGGGGTATCGATGAGGTTCAGGACGTAGTCCTGTCCGTCCTTCGCCCGGTACGCCAAGCGAACCGAGCGAGCCTTGATCGTGATGCCTCGCTCGCGCTCGAGGTCCATGTCATCGAGAAGCTGCTCCTGCATCTCCCGCGAGGTGACCGTCCCGGTGGCCTCCAGGAGACGGTCCGCGAGCGTCGACTTGCCGTGGTCGATGTGCGCGATGATCGAGAAGTTTCGGATGCGGCCCGGGTCCATCAGAAACCAGAAGGATACCAGATCGCCAGCCACCGCGCCCGGGTCGACGCCCCCGGACTCAGGCCGTCGATCGCGCTGGCAACCGGGCTAGCCCCGATCCCGGAAGAAGGCCGCCGTGCGCCGCAGACCTTCGGCAAGGGGCGTCATCGGCCGCCAGCCGATCACCTCCCCGGCGAGCCTGGGGGAGATCGCACTTCGACTCTGCTCGCCCGGTTTGGCCGGGCCGTGGCGGGCCGGCAGATCGACGCCGCAGGCCGCACAAATCCCCTCGTACAGATGATTTACGTCGGTTTCGACGCCCGTTCCGAGGTTCAGCGAGCCGCACCAGGAGCTGCTCGCGAGCGCCACATTCGCCCGAACGACGTCCTCCACGAAGACGTAGTCGCGCGTTTGACGACCATCTCCGTTGATGGTCGCCGCCTCCCCCGCGAGCACCTTCTGCGTGAAGATCGCCACGACCCCGGCCTCCCCATGGGGATCCTGCCGGGGCCCGTAGACGTTCGCGTAGCGCATCGCGACGTATTCCAGACCGTACATCGCGCGGTAACACGAGAGGTAGAGTTCGCTGGCCATCTTGCTCACGCCGTAGGGGCTCACGGGCGCAATCCTGTGGCCCTCGGGCGCCGGGAACTCGTCCTGCTCGCCGTATCCGGCTCCTCCCGAGGATGCAAAGAGAACCCGGCGAAGACCGTTGTCTCGCCCCGCCTCCAGCAAATGCAGCAATCCGAGTACGTTGACGCGGGCGTCAAAAGGCGGGTCGGCGACAGAGCGGCGCACGTCCATCTGCGCCGCATGGTGGACGAGGAGTTCGGGCTTCTCGCGGTCGAAAATCTCGCGGATCCCTCCGGCATCCTGGACGTCGACCTCGTAGAAGCGCGCCTCCCCCGGCACTTGATGTCGCTTGCCGCTCGACAGATCGTCGACGACCAGGACCTCGTGGCCCTCGGCAACCAGCGCATCGGCGACGTTCGACCCGATGAAGCCGGCCCCGCCCGTCACGAGAACCTTCACGAGACCGCTCGCAAAATCGTCGACCGCCTCACGCGGCTTCGTCTCCGAGGAGACCACGGAAATATTGGATGGTCTGCCCCAGACCGTCCTCGAGGCCCACGCGGGGTGCCCAGCCGAGGCGTTCGCGAGCCCGGGAGATGTCCGGCCGACGGACCTGCGGATCGTCCTTGGTTCGCTCGTCGGTCGGCTGGACATAGACCAATTCGGTTTCGTTCCCGGTAAGTCTTTGTACCGCCTGAGCGAACTCGAGGATGGTCATCTCGTCGGGGTTGCCCAGATTCACCGGCTCGGTCTCGTTGGACTCGAGCAATCGCAGGATGCCGTCGACCAGATCACTCACGAAGCAGAAGCTGCGCGTTCGCGATCCGTCGTCGTAGACCGTAAGCGCCTGTCCCCGCAGCGCCTGCGCGATGAAATTCGTGACGACCCGCCCATCGTCGACCCGCATCCGTGGACCGTAGGTGTTGAAGATGCGAAAGATGCGCGTGTCGAGCCCATGGTAACGGTGGTAGGCCATGGTGATGGCCTCGGCAAAACGCTTGGACTCGTCGTAGACCCCGCGGGGCCCGACCGGGTTCACGTTGCCCCAATAGTCCTCTGGTTGCGGGTGGACCAAAGGATCTCCGTAGACCTCGGAGGTCGAGGCCAGCATGAAGAGCGCCTTCTTCGCGCGCGCAAGCCCCAACGCCTTGTGGGTGCCCAATGCGCCGACCTTCAGGGTCGGAATGGGCTTGCGCAGATAATCGACAGGGCTCGGTAGGGAGGCGAGATGCACGACGACGTCCAGTTCGCCCTCGACGTAGACGTATTCGGTCACATCGTGCTTGACGAATCGAAAGCGCTCGTGGCCGGCGAGATGTTCGACGTTACGCGTATGTCCCGTGGCCAGGTTGTCGATCGCGATGACCGAGTGCCCCTCGTCGAGCAGGCGATCCGCCAGATGCGACCCGATGAAGCCGGCACCGCCGGTGATGAGAATCCGCATACGGCTCAAGCGCCGGGTTTCACCGGACTTCGTCCAACCGAGTAGTAGGTGAATCCAAGGTCCGCCATCTGTTTTGGTTCGTAGACGTTTCGGCCGTCAAAAACCACCGGAGAGGCCAGAGCCTGCTTCATGCGGGCGAAGTCCGGGCGACGGAACTCGTTCCACTCGGTCACGATCAGGAGTGCATCTGCCCCGTCGAGGGCCTCGTAATTCGTCCGGTGGTAGGTCACACGATCGCCGAAGAGCCGGCGCGCTTCCTCCATTGCCTCGGGGTCGTGCACGGCGATCTTCGCGCCCGCCGCCAGAAGGCGCTCGATGATGATG
>JAPOLW010000398.1 GCA_029976905.1 bacterium
CCGCCGAAACGGGATCCTGGGGCGAAACGCAATGCGATTTGCGCTAGACTGCGCAAAGTGCAAGCCATTGCGACAGACTGCGGCGTCATCCAGGTTCAGTCAGGCTGTCCTGAAATCCGAGCCGTTTCGCCCCGGATTTCCCGGCTTGCTCGTTCCCGGCGAGGCCCGTGGGGCCGAAAGATCGAAAAGAGGAGAGTCCATCGATGAACCACAACCTTTCCCGCCTGCTCGTCTCATGGCTGCTGCTGGCCGCCCCTGCAGCTGCCGTCGCCCAGGACGCCCTCGAGAGCGGCTCCGGAGCCGAGCTTCAAGAGGTCATGGACGAGTCCCCACCGACCGGCGGTCTCGATACGAGCGTTGCGGCCCCAGAGGCCCAGGAGCAGGCGATCGAGGCCGGGGGAGCGGCCGCCGCCGGGATCTCTCCCGCCGAAGGCCGGCAGGTGGAAGAGATCGTCGTCCAGGCGCGGAGGCGCGCCGAGCTCCTCGAGGACACTCCGGTCTCGGTCTCGGCCTTCAATGCGACCAGCCTACAGGACCGGCAGATCCTTTCGCTCTCCCAACTCGAAGGCTTCGTGCCCAACCTCACGATCAACGACAACCGCACCGGCCGGGATGCCTCGATCCTGATTCGCGGCGTCGGCGCTCGTCCCGACGTCTTCCTCGACCAGGGCGTCGGCCTCTACGTCGACGGCGTCTACCTCTCCCGCCAGCAGGGATCGGTTCTCGATCTCGTCGACATCGCTTCGATCGAGGTTCTCCGGGGCCCGCAGGGAACGCTCTTCGGTAAGAATACCGTCGGTGGCGCGGTCAACATCATCACCCAGAAGCCCGAGTTCGAACTCCTCGGCAGCGCGCGCGTACGAGCGGGCACCCGCGGCACGATCGAAACGCGATCGATGCTCAACGTGCCGATCGACATCGGTTGGTTCGAGGACCGCCTCGCCACGCGCATTGCCTTCGGCTCGGAGAACTTCGGCGGCTATACCTACAACTATCAGCGCGACGAGCACTGGAACGATCAGCAGAACCTGAACTTCATCGGCGCCATCCGCTTCGAGCCGACCACGAATCTCACGGTGGACGTCACCGGCAACTGGGCCTCGCAACGCTCCAAGGGCCTCGGCGGCGAGTGCTACTACATCCAGGACTCCGTCTACCTGGGTCTGCCAGGCGCCGCGGACCAGCTTCCCCCGTACTACGATTACTGCCGCGACCCGGAACGCTCGTCACCCTTCCGCTTCGCTTCCGAGCTGGCCGGCATCCAGTTCAGCAAGACGTGGGGCACCTGGGGCAACATCACCTGGGATACGGGTGAATTCTTCTTCTTCGACGAGACCGAGACGAAGATTCTGGGCTCGTGGCGCCAGCAGACCTGGGGGGAACGCGCCGACGTCGACCTGAGCGGTGACCGGATCTTCGTCTTCGGTGAGGTCGGGGGCCCCGGCGAATACAACGGCGTACCCGCCACCTCCGGCCAGATGAGCGCCGAGTTGCAAGAGAACTTCAGCGCCTGGGACGGCCGTATCAACGGCGTCGCGGGGTTCTACTATTTCACCGAGGACGTCAACACCAATTCCGACATCGACGTCTTCCCGACCTCCGGCACGATCGGCAACATCAACGGGGCCAGCACCAACAACAAGATCAACACCGACAACAGCTCCTGGGCCTTCTACGGTCAGGCGACGGTCGACTTCACCGATTGGCTCTCGCTGACCGGCGGCCTGCGGTACACGAAGGAGAACCGCGAACTCTCCCGCCTGGTCACGAACCTGCGGCTGTGTGAGGACGGTGTCCAGACGCCGCCCTGCCCCGCGGACAACCCAAACCAGATCCGCGCACAGTTCGACGGAATCACCACCGACTACGACGCCTGGACGCCGATGGGCAGCCTCTCGCTCACGATGCCGGACGACTGGCTCGGCGACGCGCCCGTGGAACACCTGATGGGCTACTTCACGTACGCCGAAGGATTCAAGGCCGGCGGCATCAACGGCGCAGCGCGAAGCAACAACCCCGCCGAGGCCAGCACCTTCAACCCGGAGACGGTCGATTCCTTCGAGGTCGGCCTCAAGAGCATTGCCTTCGATCGACGCCTGCGTGGAAGTTTCTCGATTTTCACCGCCGATTACGACGAGATGCAACTCCCCACCGTCTTCGCCGAGCCGTGCCCCCCGGACAACCCGGACTGCGTCCGACAGGTCGCGGTCATCACGACCAATGCTGGCAAATCGACAATCAAGGGAATCGAGTTCGAACTGAAGGCACTTCCCATCGAGGGCCTGGCGATCGACGTCTCGGTCGGTCTACTCGATGCAAAGTACGACGAATACGTCGCGGAGAATCTGCTCACCGGCGAGCCACTCGACCGCGCCGGCGAACGTCTTCCGTTCATTCCAGAGACCCAGACCCACCTGGGAGTGCAGTATTCACTTCCGGTCGAGCTCCCAGGCACGCCCGAGTGGCTGCACGGCTGGCTCACGCCGCGCGTCGACTGGCGCTACAACGGATCGATCGTCTACTACGGCGAGGAGATTCCAGGCGGAACGGCCGCGGGCTACAGCCTGGTCGACGCCCGCGTTGCCTTCGACTTCATGGGAGATCAGATGCAGGTCGCCATGTGGGGAACGAACCTGACCAACTCCACCTACATCCAGGCGACCTACCCGATCCCCGTTCAGATTCTGGGAACCCAGAACCGCTTCTTCGGGCAGCCACGCACGGTGGGTGGGGAGCTGATCTACAACTTCTGATAGCCTGGAAAAGGCCGGGGCCCGAACGGCGCCCCGGCCCTTTCCCCCTCCAACAGGCAACCCGCGGCGAGGTTTGCCATGACGCGGGACGCACGGCATCCTCTTTCGAACCCTGAGTTCGACTGCCCGTGGTCTTCGATTCGTTCAGCTTTCTCCTCTTCTTTGCCGTCGTCGTCGCCGGCTATCAACTCCCGTTGCCCTGGTCCGCGCGCAAGCTCCTGCTGCTGCTCTTCAGCTACGCCTTCTACGCCGCCTGGAATCCGCCCTTCGTTCTCCTGATCTGGATCTCGACGGCGATCGACTGGTTCGCCTCGAAGCGGATTGCGTCCGCTCGCTCTGACCGAGCCAAACGAGCCTTCCTTTGCCTGAGCCTGGCAACGAACCTCGGCCTCCTCGGCTTCTTCAAGTACGGCGGGTTTCTGCTCGAGAACTTCGTCGCCCTCGTCCAGGCGTTTGGAGGGAACTTCCAGCCGGCGACGCCCGACATCCTCTTGCCGGTCGGCATCTCGTTCTACACCTTCCAGACGCTCTCCTATACGATCGACGTCTACCGCGGCCAGAAGCCGTGGCCGTCGCTTCTCGACTTCGCGCTCTACGTCACCTTCTTCCCCCAGCTCGTCGCCGGGCCGATCGTTCGCTCCGGGGAGTTCCTCCCGCAATGTCGCACCGCACGGCGCAGTACGGCAGAAGATCTCGGGTGGGGCGCATCGCTTCTCGTCCTCGGTCTCTTCTTCAAGGTCGTTCTGGCCGATGCGATGCTCGCGCCTCTGGCTGATTTCGTTTTCGCCGATGCGCGCCAGGCGGGATTCGTTGCCGCGTGGTCGGGGGTTTTCGCCTTCTCCGGGCAGATCTACTTCGACTTTGCCGGCTACTCGACGATTGCCATCGGCGCGGCCCATTGCCTGGGCTTCCGCCTGCCCATCAACTTCCGGAGCCCCTACGCATCGCTCGGCTTCTCCGACTTCTGGCGACGCTGGCACATCAGCCTGTCCTCGTGGCTACGCGACTACCTGTACATTCCGCTCGGCGGCAATCGTCATCGACCGGGTCGTGTGTCGATGAATCTGCTCGTGACGATGCTCCTCGGTGGCCTCTGGCATGGCGCGAGTTGGCTCTTCATTGCGTGGGGCGGGCTGCACGGATTCTACTTGATGGTCGAGCGCCAGATCCGCGAGCACGCTCCACATTGGATCGAGCCCCGGGGGCCCACGGGGCGTTTCTGTGTGAGCCTGGGCACGTACCTTTTGGTGTCTTTCGCGTGGGTCTTCTTCCGGTCTCCGGACCTGGCGAGTGCTCTCTCGCTCTCCCGGGTCATGTGGACCGGTGGATCGGGTCCGCTCGCCGTAAAATCCACCCACCTGACACTCGCGCTCGCCGCGACCGCGTTCATGTTGATCGGAAACCTCTTCATGCGCGACCGAACCCTCGCGGGGACGGCCGACCGGCTGCCCTGGTGGGGGCGTTCGGTCGCGC
>JAPOLW010000399.1 GCA_029976905.1 bacterium
GTCGGAAACGCGCGTAGTGGAACGACCCGCCTGCATCGCCTCCTGGCCGCGGACGAGGAGCATTTCTTCTACTTCCGAACGTGGGAAATCCTTCTGCCGGCGATCGTCCAGAAAAAGTTGGTCGCCGCGATTGCCCGATTCGATGGTCGGTGGAACGGGGGTCGCCTGGCGCGCCTCTTCGTCCACCGGGAGGAGGAAGTCCTCTCCCGGGCCCGGCGAATGCACGACTGGCGGCTCTCCGGGGCGGAGGAGGACGGTTTCCTCGAATTACACCTCTTCGATTCGGGGACGCTCACCGTCCTCTTTCCCTATGTCCGCGAGCTCGGTCGCCTGGGGAATCTCGACGCCGCGCCCGAATCGGTGAGGCGTCGCCGTCTGCGCTTCTACGAATCCTGCGTGAAGCGACAACTCTATTTCCGGGCGGACTCTCCCGCCGTGCCCGCGCTTCTCAGCAAGAACCCGGGTTTCGTCCTACGTCTTCGCAGTCTTCTCGCCCAATTTCCCGATGCCCGCTTCGTTTGCCCCGTGCGGGACCCCGGCGAGACCATCGCGAGTCTCACGAATATGCTGCGCAAGGGCTGGCTTGCGATGGGATGTGATCCCGGTGACGTCGCCGAGGGGACGGCGTGGATCCGGGAATTGCAACTCGAGAGCTATCGGTACGCCTTCGAAATCCTCGATGGGTTGCCGCCCGATCGGTGTGCGATCGTGTCGTTTCGCGATCTCACCGAACGACCGCAGGCGGTCGTCGAGGCGATCTACGAGGACTTCGGACTTCGGCCGTCGGCGCCCTACCGCGCCTTCCTCGCCCGCGAGCAGGAGGCGTCGACGGTCTACGAAAGTGCTCACCGCTATGACCCGGGGGAACTCGGCCCGTCGGCCGAGGAACTCCTCGGCCGACTGGGATCGCTCTACGAGCGTTTTGGCTGGCCTGCTCCCCGCACTTCGCGATAGTCTCGCGCGGTGTACCGCTTGGGGTTGCTCTTCCTGCTTGGCGTGACGGGTTTCGTCTACGGGGCGGTTGCGGGTCACGACTACATCGTCGTCGACGATCCGGCCTACGTCATCATGAATCCCTGGGTGAACGAGGGCCTGACGGGTCCAGGCGTCGCGTGGGCCTTCACGAGTCTGCATGCCTTCAACTGGCACCCCCTGACCTGGCTTTCGCACATGGCGGACGTCGAGTTTCTCGGTCCCGACCCCGCGGGGCCCCATCTGGTGAGCGCGGCCCTGCACCTGGTTGCGACCGCACTCCTCTTCTTCGCCCTGCGTCGTCTCGGTGGCCGCGACGCGGAGAGCCTCGCGGTCGCAGCGATCTTCGCGTTGCACCCCATGCACGTCGAGTCGGTCGCCTGGGTGTCCGAGCGCAAGGACGTTCTGAGCGCCTGCTTTTCCTTTCTCGCCCTGTGGACCTGGGCCTGGTACGCGGCGCGACCCGGTCTCGGCCGCTATCTTCTGGTCACGCTCTGGGTCGCAGCGGCCCTCCTTTCCAAGCCGATGGCGGTGACGCTGCCGCTGATCCTGTGGCTGCTCGACGTATGGCCTCTGGGTCGTGCCGGGTGGACGCAGGGGCGAAGGCTCGGCATGCTCCTTCTCGAAAAGGTCCCGCTGCTTCTGCTCGCGGCGGGGGTCGGCCTTCTCACGCTCGCCGCGCAGCAGCCTGGGGTGGAGAACTCGGCGGAGACGCTCCCGCTCTTCGCGCGCCTCGGCAACGCGCTCGTCGCCTACGAACGGTACCTCGCGTTCGCGGTCTGGCCCGTCGGACTCTCGGCCTTCTACCCACACCCGGGTTGGTTGCCGCTCCCCCGGGTCCTGCTCGCGGCGGCGATCCTCCTCGCGATCTCCGTGCTCGCCTTGCGCGAGAGGAATCGGCGGCCCTATCTGCTGATGGGGTGGCTGTGGTTTCTCGGCACCCTGGTTCCGGTCATTGGGCTCCTGCAGGTCGGTGATCAGTCCATGGCCGATCGCTACACCTACGTCCCCTATGTCGGCCTGTCGGTGATGGTGGTCTGGACGCTGGGCGATCTCGTTCGCATGGGCCGCCTCCCGCGCGTCGCGGTCATCGCCGCGTCGTGCGTGGCCCTGGCGCTTTTCGCATCGGCGGCGCGGGCGCGTGTCGCGGACTGGCGGAACACCGAGACGCTCTACGAAGCGGCGCTCGTGGCCACCGGGCCCAACGCATTCGCGCACTTCGTCCTGGCAACGGTCCTTCTGCTCGAGGAGCGCAACGAGGAAGCCACGACCCACCTCCGCGCGACCGTGGAGGTGGAGCCCGATCATGCCGAAGCGCTCAACGGCCTGGGTGCCGCGGCGCTTCGCGAATGACGGGAGGACGAGGCGTTGCAGCTCTTTCGTCGTGCCGCCGATCTGGCGTCGTGGCATTTCGAAGCGCAGTTCAATGCAGGAAATCTACTCGACTCGCGCGGCGAGGCGTCGGCTGCGCTTCCTTATCTGGAGAAGGCGGCGCGACTCGAGCCGAACCTGGCCGCCGTCCAGGTTCGACTCGGTGGGGTGCTCGAGGCTCTCGGACGCAACCGGGTGGCCGGGGCGCACTACCGGCGTGCGCTCGCTCTCGAGCCCGATCTCGCCGAGGCCCGGGACGGCATGCGACGCATTCGTGCGGCCCGGAGCCGGCGTCCGGGGTCCGCGGGTGGCGGCCCTCCGGCTCGTCCTCCGGCCGCTTCGGTCGAGCCGCGCGGGTTCTGATCCCCGTCCTCCCGTCGAGCCGCGCGGGTTTTGATCCCCGACCTTCTCTAGGGCGTCGAGAGGGTGTCCCCGTCGGGTTCGATGTAGCCCAGGGCGCGCAGTCTTTCGATCTGTTCGGTGTCTCGTTCCTCGAAGAAGAAGCGCTGCGGCGTCACCTCGGCGAGATAGGCGCGGCTGTCGGCGCCGACCTCGTGCGGCTCGTCGGATGGAACCCAGGCCCCGGATTTCGGCCACGCGTAGCGGGTGATCTCCGAGCCCTCGAGGTCGCCGCGCGCGGCGGCGTCGTCCGAGGAGAAACGGACCCGGGTGAATCCCCGTTCGTCGTAGATCCCCGTCTCCGGACCGAGGTCGCAATAGAGTTTGCGTTCGGGCAGGGGCCGTTTCTCCCGCACATAGGGACCGAGGGCGAGGCCGGCGCTGCCTTCGGGCACGGGCACGCCGGCCAACTCGAGCAGGGTCGGTAGGACGTCGACATGGCTCACCGGTGAAGAGATCCGTTGCGGCTCGAGGCCCGGTGCCCGCAGCAGGAGCGGGATGTGGGCGAGGTCCGGGGTACTGGTATGTCCGTGGGCAAACCAGTGATCGTCTTCGCCGAGGCTCTCGCCGTGGTCGGAGGTGACGGCGATGATGTGACCGTCGGCGCTGCGGTGCTTTTCGAAAGCCTGAAGCAGGAGCCGCAGCCAACGGTCCATGTAGAGGATCTCTCCGACGTACCGGTGCTCGTACGCTCCCGGCCGTTCGAGTCCGGGCAGCGCCTGGTAGGCGGGAATGCCCTGGTAGCCACTCTGCGTTGCGTTGACGGCGAGCGTGGGTTCTTCGCCCGTCGGCGGGGCCGTGATCGCCCGCAGGACGTTGGGCGGCGGGGTGTAGGGGCCGTGGGGGTCCTGGTAGTGCACGACCAGGAAAACGGGCGGCTCGGGGTTGGCTTCGAGCCATCGGATCGCGGCGCGCGTCGTCTGTGGTGCCGTCCGTTCGAAGACATCGGGCCGGTTGCGTTCGGGCGTCCGGACGCGGTCGTCGTAGAGGTCGAAGCCGCGCGCGAGGCCCGTATGCCGATTGATCATGATGTTGCTGATGAAGGCGGCGGTCGCGTAGCCGGCGTCGCGGAAGCCGTCGGCCAGCGTCTTCTCGTCGGCGA
Organism: bacterium; assembly: GCA_029976905.1. Classification (GTDB taxonomy): domain Bacteria; phylum Desulfobacterota; class Binatia; order UBA12015; family UBA12015; genus VGTG01. Next base: position 3,845 of record JAPOLW010000399.1, read on the forward strand.
GGCGGGTGTCGCCATTGCTCGACCCGACCGCGTGCTGGCGCACGAACCGGGAGGTGAACAACGAGGCGTGCGAGGGGACCGTGGCGGCCGCCGCGGCGATGGCACGCTCGAAGAGGACCCCCTGCGCCGCAAGTCGATCGAGCGTCGGGGCCTTCCCGCCGGTAAAGCCGTACGCGGGCAATCGATCCGCGCGCAGCGTATCCACGATGACGAGCAGAACGCTCGGGCGGCTTGCGCGATCCGCGGACGCTCCGGTGTCGGCGGTCGGGGCGGCCCCGGTCGTCGCGGCGGCTGCGGATGCCTCCGGCTTCGATGCCTCCGGCGGCGGCACTGGCGACGGGTCGGCGCCGGCGGCCTGGGAAGCCGATCCGG
>JAPOLW010000039.1 GCA_029976905.1 bacterium
TTCGACCCACCCCTGGGTGCGCTGCGAGGCCCCGGACGGCCTCGTGGTGGGCGACACCGGGACGGTAGCCGTGGTCTGCCGCGCGGAAGCGCGCAAACTGGCCCGCGTCAAGAAGCGCACCCGGGTCTACCTGAAGGCCGACCCCCCGGCCGACGCCGACCACAAAAAGTTCTACTGGGTCCTTTTGCCCGCCGACTGATCCCGCCAACGGTCGCCGGCGACGCGGGGGGCGCTAGTCGTCTTCGTCCGCCCGCCGGAACTTCTTGTGGCAGGATTTGCAGCTCTTGAACATCTTGCGGCTTGCCGCCTTGACGTCGCCGCCGTCCCGAGCCGCGTCCGCCACCTCGTTGGCGGCATCGACCAGGTAGGTCGAGAAGGCCTCGAACTCGTCCCAGGACGCCCAGATGTTCCTCTTCGAGCGCGACTCGTCGGAAAGACTGCCCTCGGGAAAGAGAGCATCGAACTTCGGCATGAGCGCCGCAATGTTCTCCGCCGGCGCCACCGCATCCGCCGGAGCTTTGGCTTTGAGCGCATCGTTGATCGCCTTGGCATCCTCCCCGATCTTCTCCATCAACTCGATGCGGTCGCGGATCGGGCCCGGAGGCAGGTTCTTCCAGTCTTCGTCGTCGGCCCGGGCCTCCGTACCGCCCCCCGATCCGAGGGTGAGAACCGCGAGAAGGACGGCCGTGATGATTCGATTCGTTTGGAACATCGGAAACTCCTCCTGATGACAGAGAGAACTCTTCGTCTAATCAGACACGCCGACGAGGGGCTTGCAAATTCAATCGACGTATCCCAGCGCCCGGAGCTTCTCGTAGCGAGCCGGGTCCGGCCCGGCGGCCTTTCCCTGCGCCCGACGGGCGTCCGCGGCGCGCCGTTGCTCCCGGCAGCGGTCGGCCCACTGATCGAGCTCGCGCCGCAGGGCCGCGATCGACGACGCGTCGCCGGCGAGGCCCCGGGGCACCCCATCCCGACCGAGGGGGATCGGCGCCCGTTCCAACGGATCGGTCCGGAGGTCGAAGAGAACGTCATCCGCGGCACCGGAGGCGCGCATGATCTTGAAACGCGCGTTGCGCAGGGCCCGTACGTTCCCCGGCGCGGTCTCGGCAAAGTAGCTATTCGCCTCCGGAACGTCATCGGCCCCATCCCGCACCGCCGCCGCGCGGCTCAGACCATCGAGGTCAGGCGATCCCGGAAGCGAGAGGAGGTCCAGAAGCGTCGGCACCAGATCGATCAACCCGGCGGGCGCCGTCACCACCGAAGGCTGCGCCAGGCCGGGCGCCCAGATCACCAGAGGCACTCGAAGGACCTCGCCGAAGACCGACCAGCCGTGTCCGTGATCGCCGTGCTCGAAGAAGGCCTCCCCGTGATCCGAGGTCAGAACGACGATCGTTTCTCCGGCCAGACCGAGATCCTCGATCTCCTCGAGGAGGGATCCCACGAGGTCATCGAGTTGGCGCACCAGACGGTCATATTGCCGGAGATCGTGGAATTCCGGATCGAAACCCGAGCGTGGCGCCCCGGAAGGCCCGGTATCCCCGAAGAGTTCCGCATAGGGGCGACCGGGGCGCCGGGGACCATGCACCTGATAGGTGTGGAGAAAGAGGAGGAAGCGCCGGCTCGCGTTTTCGCGCAACCACTGCTCCGCGGCCGCGAATGTCCGGGGGGCATACCCCGTGGGCGTAATGACTCCCGGCGAGGGCGAGTTGCGGTCGGCGACCATCTGCTTGAGTTCGGCGTAGCTGTCGAAACCGCGGGCGAAGCCATAGGGCGCCGCGACGTAGGCGTTTTCGGTGATCGCGGCCGTCGTATAGCCGTTGCGCCCGAGAATCTCGGCAAGGGTGTCGATCTCGTCGGGAAGGATGTCCTCGAGATGGACGCCCCACACGCCGTGCCGACAGGGAGAGGTTCCCGTCAACATCGTCATGTGCGACGGGGGTGTGGAACTCGCGGGCGCAAGCGCGGTCTCGAAGCGAACGCCCCGGGCGGCGATCGCGTCCATCTTCGGGGTCGTCGCCCGCTCGGCGCCGTAGGCCGAGAGCCGATCCGCACGCAAGGTATCGAGCGAAACGAGGATGACGTTGCGCGCTGCCTCTTGCGGCTCGCGCCAGACCAAGAAGCGCGGCGCGCCCAGAACCACCGTTCGCGCTGCGCCCGGGCCGTCGGGGACCGCCTGCGACGAAGGGGGCGCCCCGGCGCCGTCGGGGACCGCCTGCGACGAAGGGGGCGCCCCGGCGCCGTCGGGGACCGCTGGCGACGAAGGGGGCGCCCCGGCGCCGTCGGGGACCGCTGGCGACGAAGGGGGCGCCCCGGCGCCGTCGGGGGCCGCCGGCGACGAAGGGGGCGCCCCGGGGCCGTCGGGGACCGCCGTCAACGAGATGGTCGCGTCCCGGCCGGCGAGCGGCCCCGCTTCGAGCGTGAGACTCTGCCAACCGGCGGCCGCGGCGCCAATCGTCGTTGCCGCTTCGATCGTCTCTCCCTCCACCGTCATTGCGAGGACGAAGCGCCAGGAGCGGCTGTCTGGTGCGACGAGCCCGAACCACGCCTCGAGGCGCGACTTCGACGGCACCCGCACCGGACCGACGGACACGCGGCCGCGACCGTCCTGCTCCCAGACGACGTCCTGCGCGACCGGGCGCGTCTCGTCACGCAATTCGAACGATCGGGTCGGGGCCAGGAAGGGCTCCGTCCGCAGGAGGGCAGATCGCTCCCGTGCCAGCGCCGCGCTGGCGCCGACCACGACGGCCAGAGCGATCAGGGCGGCCGCCGGGCCACGTCGCTTCATCGCGCGATTGCGTCCAGACGAGACTGCGCCGTCTTTGCCTCGGGCGAATCGGGGTAGCGCTCGATGATGTCACGGTAGATCTTCGACGCGTTCTCGAGGTTGTCCTGGACCTCCTCGAGCTGCGCGGTATCGAGCATCTCATCGGCGGCATTTCCCGGACACCCCGAAAGGACGACGGCGAGTGCCACGACGGCGAAGACCTGGATCCCCTGGCTCATGTCGAAGGAGTCTAGAGCAAGGTGCCCGCCAGCAGCAACGAGGCGACGGTGAAATAGATCACGATCCCGGTGACGTCCACGAGAGTGGCGACGAAGGGCGTCGACGAGGCGGCGGGATCAGCGCCGAAGCGGCGCAGGAGAAAGGGCAGCATCGAGCCCGAGATCGTCCCGGTGAGGACCACGCCGACCAGGGCAAACCCAATCGTCAGCCCCAGCGGCAACCAATGCTCTCCGTAGGTTCCGAACATCTGCTGCCACAAGAAGACCCGCGCCAGTCCGATGGTGCCGAGCAAAGCGCCCAGCGCGATCCCCGAGCGCAATTCGCGCCAGAAGACCTTGCGCCAATGGTGGGGCTCGACCTCGCCCAGCGCCATGGCTCGAATCACGAAGGTGGCGGTCTGCGAGCCGCTGTTGCCACCACTGGAGATGATCAAGGGGATGAACAAAGCCAGCACCACCGCCTGGGCGAGTTGCGCTTCGTAGTAGGCAATCGCGGACGCGGTGAGCATCTCGCCCAGAAAGAGCAGAACGAGCCAACGCCCGCGTTTCTGGATCAGCCCCCAGACCGGCATGTCGAGATAGGGCTCGTCGAGTGGTTCGGAGCCGCCCATCTTTTGCATGTCCTCGGTGGCCTCTTCTTCGGCCACATCGAGCACGTCATCGACTGTGACGATGCCGATCAGGTTGCCCTGGGTGTCGGTGACCGGCAGCGCGATACGGTCGTATTCACGGAAAAGCTCGATCGCGGTCTCCTGATCGTCGGTGGCCTTGAGCGCGACGAACGAGCGGTCGGTGAGTTCGCTGATCGGCGTGTCCCGTTGGGCGAGTAGAATCTCGCGGATCCGGAGGTCGTCGATGAGGTGGCCCGTCTCGTCGATCACGTAGATGACGTTGAGCGTCTCCTTGTCCTGACCAAAGCGTCGGATGTGCTCCAGAACGCGCTCCACCGACCAGTGGGGCTGCACCGACACATAGTCGGGAGTCATGAGGCGACCGATCGAATCCTCGGGATAGCCAAGGAGCCACGACGCCACCTTGCGCTCCTCGGTCGCCAGGTCGTTCAGGAGACGTCGCGTGACCGTCGCCGGCAATTCCTCGAGGAAGGCCGTGCGATCGTCTGGCGACATATCGTTCAAGATCGCGGTGACCTGCTCCTGGGCCAGGCGTACCACGAGGTCCTTCTGGTCCTCGGATTCGAGGTATTCGAAGGTCTCGGTGGCCAACGCCCGGGGCAGGATCCGGAAGACCAGCGCCTTTTGGTCGGCCGGCAGTTCTCCCACCAGGTCCGCGACTTCGGGCGTCTCCAGGCGCGAGAGGGCCTCGCGTAGTCCCGCAAAGTCGCGGCGCGTCAGATACCCCTCGATCTCGGGCGCAATCAGTTGGCCAAGCATGGGTTTTCCATCCGCGGACCCGCACCGCACCATGCGGCTCCACCCCTCTCGAATACCCGAGCACGGTCCTCCATTCGAGCGCCGGGCGCGGGCCTCCCCTCGTATCGCGGAACCGGGCGCGGGCCTCCCCTCGTATCGCGAAACCGGGCGCGGGCCTCCCCTCGTATCGCGAAACCGGGCGCGGGCCTCCCCTCGTATCGCGAAACCGGGGACGGACCTCCCCCGGACCGAGGAGGCGCGCTCAGGAATCGAGAGTGCGGCGGGCGATGCCTTTGGGCTTGCGCTTCCGCAGTCGGGTGGCGGCCTTGAGTCGCTTCTCGGCGCGCTCGAGGAGGGCCTGCTGGGAGCCCGTCCGCGGCCCCTCTTTCGGTGGTTGGCGCTGGGTATAGACGCCTTCGGCGTCCATCTCCCAGGCACTGCGCGGGTCGGCGAGTTGCAGATCCAGCACCGCCTGGAGTTCCTCCCGGTGACGCGGTTCGTCCACCGGACAAAGGACTTCGACCCGGCTCTCGAGGTTGCGCTGCATACAGTCGGCCGAGCCGATCCAGTACTCCGGCTCTCCTCCCGCCTCGAAGTGGAAGATCCGCGCGTGCTCGAGAAACCGGCCGACGATGCTCACGACCCGGACGTTCTCGGTAAGCCCCGCAATACCGGGACGCAGCCGACATGTGTCACGCACGATCAGGTCGATCTTCACACCGGCCTGCGCCGCCTTGTAAAGAGCGCGGGTCACGTCGGCGTCCTCGAGGGCATTCATCTTCATCTGCACGCCCGACGGCCGCCCCGCCCGATGATGTTCGATCTCCTTCTCGATACGCTCGATGAGGCCCGCCTTGAGGGTCGTCGGAGCGAGCAGCAGACGCTTGTAGCGGCGCCGCGGCTTGTACCCCGTGGTCAGGTAGTTGAAGAGCTCCGTCAGGTCCTCGCCGATGCCTTCATCGCAGGTCAGCAGGCCGACATCCGAATAGAGCCGCGCGGTGCCGGAATGGTAGTTGCCCGTACCGACGTGTGCATAACGGCGGAGGCCATCGAAATCCTGCCGCACGACGAGAATGACCTTGCAATGCGTCTTCAGGCCCACGACCCCGTAGGTCACGTGGATGCCGAACTCCTCCAACCGGCTGGCCCATTGGATGTTGGAATGCTCGTCGAAGCGCGCCTTCAACTCCACGACCACCGCGACCTGCTTTCCATTCTGCGCCGCTTCGATCAGGTAATCGATCACCTTGGTTTCCGACGAGGTGCGATACAGCGTCATCTTGATCGCCCGCACCTTCGGGTCGTGGGCCGCCTCGTAGAGAAAGCGTTCCACCGACGAGGTGAAGCTCTCGTATGGATGTTGAAGGAGAATTGCCTTCTGGTCCCGGACCACGTGAAAGATGTTCCGATCCCGCGTGAGCTCCGGATGATCGATGGGGTGATGGGATGGGTCGCGCAGATCGGGTCGGTCGAGTCCGGCGATCTCGTGTAGATCGGAGATCCCGAGCCGCCCCCTGACCTCACTGACATCCGACAGGTCGAGTCCCAGCTCGTTGGCGAGCATCCCGATGTGCTGGGGAGACATCCCCTCCCCGACCTGCATGCGCACGACCGGCGCGAATTGACGTTCTCGAAGCTCGGATTCGATCAAGGCGAGGAGATCGTCCGCCTCTTCCTCGTCACGCTCGGTATTGGCGTTCCGGGTGACCCGGAAGAGCTCGGCGACCTCCGCCTCCATCCCCGGGAAGAGCAGATCGAGATTATCCGCCATGACGTCCTCGAGCGGAACGAAGACATCGCTCCCACCCACGCGCAGGAGCCGGGGAATGCCCGCTCCGATCGGCACCTTCACGCGCGCCAACGAGTACTCGGGCTCCTTCTGGTAGCGCAGCGTCACGAGAAGGTTCAGGGAAAGATTCGACACGAAGGGAAAGGGGTGCGCCGGATCCATCGCCTGGGGCGTCACCAGCGGGTAGATCTCGCGCAGGTAGCGCTCCCGCAGATCACTCCGTTCCGGGTCCGAGAGTTTGCCGATTGCCGTGATCTTGATGCCGTGCGCACGCAGGAGGCGCCGGAGCTCGTCGAAGATCTTGGCGCGCTGCCGATCGAGCTCCTGAACGATGGCCTGGCAGGCTTCGATCTGCTCCTGTGGAGTCAATCCATCGACGGTGGCACGCCCGACACCGGCGGCAGCCTGCTGCTTCAGGCCGCCGATGCGCTTCATGTAGAACTCGTCGAGGTTCGAGCTGACGATGGCGAGGAATTTGAGCCGCTCGAGAGGCGGATTGCGAGCATCCTCGGCTTCGTGAAGCACGCGCCCGCAGAACGACAGCCACGTGATTTCACGGTTGAGGTAGAGTTTGGGGGCGTCGAGGTCGATCTTCGCGGCCTCGGCTGCGTCGATCGGCTTTACCGGGCGGCGTACCGAAGCCCCGGTGCCCCGGGGCTTCGTCTTCGTGGCCTCCGCATCACGCGATGCGCGAGCCTTCGCCAGTTGGTCCACCGTAGTCATCCGCAAGGTCTCCGAGGATCGGTCCGCGAGCGCGCCCCCCCCCAGTATCCAGGCCCGGTCGAGCGAAGTCGAGCCCTCCTCCGACGGGTGCCCGATGCTCGACAATCGCGCCGGGCTCCGTAGAATCCGTAGAGTGCCTGCTTTTCCCAACCCCACATGTCGCATCACTCCCGGGCGTTCTGGCCCAGCCACACTCCTGATCGGCCTGGCCCTCCTGGCGGGGGCCTGCTCGGCCTCGAAGCCCGCCCCTCCGCCCACAGGCCCCGATCCGGTCGAAGTCCACCTGATTGCCGCCGAGGAACATGCCGACGCCGGCCGCCACCAGGAGGCCATCGAAGAATATCGCGAGGTTCTGCGCCTTGCGCCGGACACGGTCGACGCCTGGTACCGGGTCGGCAACGAGTTCTACCGCACCGGGCAATACGATCGCGCCACCAAGTCCTACCAGAACGCCATCCGCCTCGATCCCACCCACCTCAAGGCCTACAACAACCTGGGCATCACCCTCACCGACGCCGGACAGCCGAAGAAGGCCATCACCGTCCTGCAACGCGCGACGGCTATCGACCCCAACTACACGAAGGCCTGGATCAGCCTCGGCATCGCCTACTACTGGCTCGAGCAGTACCCGAAGGCCGCTCTCACGTTCAAGGAAGCTCTCAAGACCGATCCTGAATCCAACCAGGCGTATTCCAATCTCGGCATGACCTACACGATGCAGGCCCTCTACCCCGAGGCGATCGAGGCCTATCGCCGCGCGCTGCGGCTCGACGGCAACGATGCCAATACGCACTACAACCTCGGTCAGACCTATGCCCTCATGGGCCGGATGTCCGACGCCTCGGTCGAGTTGGAGACCCTCGAGATGCTCGACCCGGTCAAGGCGGACTCCCTGCGCCGCCGCATTCAGCTCGGCCCGCCGCTCTGAACGAGGCGTCTGCCTCCGTCCGCGGCCGGTGCGGTGAACCGGCGCGCCACGCGGGCCCACGCGAGCAGCAGCGTCACCGCCGCAAAGACCAGCCCACTGGTCAGGCCGAACCACAGACCGATGACGCCCTGACCGCCACGAAAGCAAAGCCACCAACCCAGGGGCAGACCGAGCACCCAGTAGGCGACGACCGAGGTGTACATCGACGTCCGCGTATCACCGGCGCCGCGCAGGATGCCGGTCGCGACGACCTGCAAACCATCGAAGAGTTGGAATGCCGCCGCCACCCGGAGCAATCCGACCCCCACGGCGACGACGGCGATCTCGTCGGTGAAGACCGCGAAGATGGCCTGCGGGAAGGCGACGAACATCAAGGCCGAAAAGCCCATGAAGGTCCCGCCGACCATCAGGGCCGCGCCACCCGCCGCCCGGGCCCACGTCGGCTCCGCCGCGCCGAGGCACTGACCGACGCGCACCGCTCCGGCCGACGAAACGGCCAGGGGCACCATGAACGAAAAGGACGCGGCCGCGAGCGAAATCTGGTGCGCCGCCAGAGCCGTCGGCGCGAGGCCCGCCGCCAGAAAGGTAGCCGCCGTGAACACCCCACCCTCGAGCGTGAGCTGGATCGCCGCCGGAACCCCAAGCTGGATGACGGAGCGCAGCAACCGCGGCGCGGGCGTCCACGAGGTCGCAGCCAGTCTGCCACCGCGCTCGCGATCGATGCGCCAAAGCAGCGCGACGATCGCCACCAGCATGAACACGCGCGCGACGGTCGTCGCCCAGGCCGAACCCACGGCGCCGAGGGCGGGAAACCCGGCATGCCCGAAGATCAACACCCAGTTCGCGATGGCGTTGACCACATTGGCCGCCAGCACGACGAACATGACCGGACGGACGATGCCCATCGCCTGCAGATAACGACGCACCGCCGCGAAGAGCAGAAGTGGAATGAGTCCCCAGGTCGCGACATCGAGATAGGCCTGCGCCTGGGGAAGCACCACGGGCGTAATGCCGAGCACGCCGAGATGGGGGCTCCCCGTCCACAGGAGCGCCATGAGCGTCACGCCCAGCGCAACCGCGATGTAGATTCCCTGCGCGAGACTGCGATGCGCCTCCTCGTGCCGACCAGCACCCCACGCCTGGGACACCAACGGGTCGAGGCCGAGCAAGACCCCCATGCCAAACATCGCGCAGACGAAATAGGCGTGTGCGCCGATCGAGACGGCCCCGATCGCCTCTGCGCCGACCCGCCCCACCATCGCGGTGTCGACCAGACCCATCGCCATCCAGCCCAACTCCGAGACGATCACCGGGCCGGCCAGGGTCAGGAGGGGTCGGAGTTCCCGCCGCAGCGTGCCGGCGGCGCCCCGGGAATTCACCGTCTGCGGATTCAACACCGGGCCCCGTCGTACCCCTCGGACCACCTCTCCGACAGAGGTCCGCGCACGCCCACCGGGAATGGTGCGGAGCGCACCGCGGCTCCCCGGCGCGTCGAATTCCTGACGGTACCGTCAGGGAATCGACACCCTCCGGGCCGCCGGAGCCGCCAGAAAGACCGGAGAACTCCGGCCCCGGGCGGAATTCCCTCAAGCGGGACGGGGGTGCGCGCCTGCCGTACGTGTGCACCGACCCGACCGGAGCAGCGGCCACGGCTGGCGGGCCACTTGCTCGGCAGTGGGGTGCACGGGAGCGCCCGGGCCGGATCTGGCCACGACGCGCCGCGCAGAGGGAGAGGGATGGGCCAAACGCCACGCGCATGGATCGAGCAGACCGGGCACCGACGGACGGGGGGGGCCTTGCGGAAAGCCGCGGTCGCCGCGCTGCCGGCGGCACTCCTGATCCTTGCCGTGCCGACCGCCGCGCCGGCGCTCGACATCGACATCTTCGCGGGGACGCAGGTCGACCCCAACGTACTCATCCTCTTCGACAACTCGGGGAGCATGGGCAACATACCCTACAATACATACCCCAACACGATGTACACGGGAGCCTACGACCCGGGCACGGTGTACACGCGATGTCGGGACAAGAACGGCGTCAGCGGAGGCAACGTCTCGGCCGATTGCAGTTGTCGGCGGACCCAGACGGGCTACGTGGTCGACGAGAGCCCGTGCGCTGCGTCTCTGGTCGATGTCGTTCCCGGACCGGGCGACGACATCGACGATCGCGAGGGGCGCCGCAAGCGCGGAAATCGTCTCAACTGGGAGCAGAATCAACCCCGCTTCTGCACCGAGGCACCCTTCGAGCCCTGCGCGAACACCAATGATTGCGCCGGAACGGGCAACACCTGCCAGACGCAAAATCAGCTCGGGCTCGCGAAGAGCGCGATGATCTCGACGATCAACGACCCCGAGAACGAGGGCGTGCGTTGGGGCGTGCTGCTCTTCAATCCGCCCAACGTCAACTACCTCACGGTCGACTATAGCTCCGAGGCCTGGGTGACGGCCTGGCACGAAAGTGCGGAGATCTTCCAGTTCGCGGTCCAGGACAACGGCCCCGCCGAGAAGACGCAACTCATCGGCACGATCGGCGGCTTCCAATCCGGAGGCGGCACACCTTCTGCCATCCGCCTGATCGATGCCTGGAAGTACTTCAATGGCGAGAGCACGGCGCCGGGGTATACCTCTTCCCCGGTCGAGCAGACCTGCCAGCGGAACTATTTCATCATGGTCACCGACGGCGTGCCCGAAGTCGAGGCGAACGCCTTCACCTCACCGCAGAGCGCGTGCGATTTCAGCCGCATCCAGAACTTCCTCGGGAGCCCCGGCGACTACAATGGGGATGGAAAGGAGGACCCGGCGAGCGCGAACTGGACCGCCCTCACCGGGGAGTCGTTCAACTGCGGATCCGACTACCTCGACGACGTGATGATCAAGATCCGGGGGGAGTTCCCGCTGGGTGATCCCGAAAACCAACCGGTGAAGCTCTACGCGGTCTCGTTCGGCATCGATTACTGCCAACCTCCGGCCGCCGGCGACACCTCGGCGGGCGCCGGCTCGCTTCTCTGGCGGGCGGCAAAGAAATACGGCGGTGGAGATTGCATCTCCGCGCTCACTCCAAACGAACTCGACGACGCCTTGCGCGAAATCCTGAATCTCATCCGTAACGACGCGCAATCGTTCGTGGCTCCGGTCGTGCCGGTCAGCCAGACCAACCGGACGCAATCCGGCGACCGGCTCTACGTGGCCCTCTTCGCCCCGAGCGAGGACGGCCAGTCCTGGCCGGGGAACGTCAAGAAATACGCGCTCGACCTCGCGTCGGGTTCGATCTGCAATGCATCCTCGCCGAATTGTTCGGGCGGCACCGGGACGGCGACCACCGCCGACGGCACGATTCTCGGAACGGCGGAGTCCTTCTGGGATGCCACGACCGGCGGGCCCTCGGGTTCCTCGGTGACCGCGGGCGGCGTCGGGGGCGTCCTGCAGCAAAGCGACCTCTCGCAGCGCAAGATCTACACCTACCTCGGGACCGGAACAGGGAACCTGGGCGGCGTCGACCTGACGACGCCCTCGCACGCCTTCTCCAGGGACAACGCAGCGATCACCAACCAGACGCTGGGATTGGAAGGCTCCCTGGGCCAACCCGAAGATCGCGATGATCTAATCGATTTCCTCTACGGCTTCGACGCCTACGATGACGACGACGACGGGGACGAAACGGAAAACCGCGCCTGGGTGCTCGGCGACATCATCCACTCCATCCCCCTCATCCTCGACTACGAAGCACAGCCGTCGGTCATTCTCGTCGGCTCGAACGACGGCATGCTGCACGCCTTCGACGATGCGACGGGCACCGAGCTGTGGGCCTTCGTCCCACCCGACGTCCTCCCCAATCTCTACCAACTGGTGCCCGGCCAGAGCGGAACCCATCCCTTCTTCGTCGATGGTTCCCCCCGCGTCCGAACGCTCTCCGACGGGCGCAAAATCGTCGTCTTCGGTCTGCGCCGGGGCGGCCGGGCCTACTACGGTCTCGACCTCACCAGTCGGACCTCCCCCAAGCTCCTCTGGCGGGTGAACGACGCCACCGGTGGATTCTCGGAACTCGGCCAGAGTTGGTCGACGCCCGCGTTGAAGAAGTTCTTCGTCGGTGGGGCAGCTGTCGACGTTGCCGTTTTCGGGGGCGGGTACGATCCCGCCTTCGACGACCCCAACCAGACGACTCCGAATTCCGCAGACGGTGCGGGACGTGCGCTCTTCGTGGTCGACCTCCTCACCGGCGCGCCCCTACCCGTGGCAACGCCCGGCGAGATGAACTTTCCCGTCGCGGGCGAGCCCCTGCTCTTCGACGTCAACGGAGACGACGTCTTCGATCGCGGCTATGTCGGCGACGTCGGCGGGAACCTCTGGCGGATCAATTTCGACCTCGGTGTCGAGCGCGTCTTCTCGGCGCCGCCGGGGCTACGCATCTTCGAACGCCCCGATGCTGTGCTGAATCCCGGCCACGTGACGGTCTACTTCGGCACCGGCGATCGCGTGAACCCAATGCGCGACGATCAGGTGGATCGGTTCTATGCCGTGCGCGACGACGGCGCGGCCCATCGGACGGAGGCCGACCTGGTCGACGTGACCAATCGGGTCACCACGGCGGGTTCGGTCGAAGCCGTCGAACTCGCTCAGGACATCGCCGCCAAAGACGGTTGGTATCTGCGACTCGGGGAGACCGGCGAGAAGGTCCTGGCCGCACCGAGTGTTTTCTTCAATCTGATCTTCACCACCTTCACACCCTCGACCGAACCCTGCCAGGCGGGCGGGGAAGCACGCATCTACGTCCTCGACCCGCTCGACGGCGGTGCCACGACGGATCTCGCTGGCACCAGCGGCCCGGGCCTGGGCGGCGGCGAAGCGGGCGGCGGTGGCAGCGGTTCGGGCAGCGACGGAACGCTCACGGCGGCCGACCGCTTCGTCATCGTCGGCAATTCGATCCCGACCGAAATCAAGGTCACGTTCGGAGCAGACCAGACCAAAGCCTTCTTCGGGGTGACCAAGGGCGGCGGCATCGCCCTGCAGCCCCTGAACCTCCCGCAATTCGTGAACAACGTGGTTCCGACTGCGTGGCGCGAAGTCTGGTAGGGCGCTCCCGGTCGGTCCGGCCCCGACCAGGCGCGCACGGCGGGCGTCTTCCGTAACCCGGAAACGCAGCTCCGGCCCCTCCGGTCGCCCCTCCTACCCGGCCACGGCCCGCGGTGGACCGGGCACCCTCGCCGCGAACATCTTCTTGATCCGCCGCCTGGAAGTTCCTAGGGTCGATTCGTGCTCGGTCATCGCCCGACACCCGGAGCCCTGGCAATCGTTTGCCTGGTGGCCTTCTTCCTCGCGGCCGCCTTTCTGACCAGCCGGACGGGGCCATCGGAGCCCGGGCCGGAGGCCCGGCCCCCCTCCGGCGACGCGACATCGCAGGCGACCAGCCGCCCCACGTCGGTGCGCGAACCCGCGCCGCTCCGCGCCGCTTCTGCCCCGCCGCCCGCCGACCCCGCCCTCGTGGAAGAGACGTCGGTGCCCGCTGCGGAGGAGGAACCCGAGCCCGTGCGGCGCTACCGCGAATTGACCCGCTATCCCTCCTCGACACGCCGGATCACGAAGGACTCCTTCGATCTGTTGAACCCGGGCGCTCGCCACGAACGCCGGATGCCCGTCCCGGACGAGGAAAACAATCCCGACCACGCCTGGCAGGTCCGATTCACGGCCGACCGCTACTTCGTCCGTGACACCGAGCCCACGCTGCTTTCCCTCGAGCTCTGGCACGAAGGTCGACCCCGCCTGCCGACCGCCGTCGAGATGATTGCGGAACCGATCGGGGACGGGGCGACCGGTGGAGCGATCCCCCTGGCCGTCGCGACGACCGTGGGCGGCGTGCAATCGACCTTCGTTCCCAACGACTACTGGCCCTCTCTGGTCGGGCAGATCCGCGTTACCGCGGTCTTCGCGGCCGACGGCCTTCCGCAACAAGCCGGATCCCTCGACTTCTACTTCACGGGTGCCGATCGCATCCCGGCGCGCTTCACCGGCGAATTTGCCGATCGGCCCCTTCGCGGCGACCTGGTGGTCGAGGTGGGGGTCGAGGTCGACAAGCCTGGACGCTACCGGGTCGAAGGCAACCTCGCGGACGCCACCGGACGCCCCTTCGGCTGGGCCCGCTTCGATGGCGACCTGGCCGACGGCCCGCAACGTCTACCCCTGGTCTTCTACGGCCTGGTCTTCCACGACGCCGGGGCCGTCGCCCCCTTCACCCTCCAACAGGTCCGCGGGTATCGCGCCCGGCCCGGAGACGTCCCGCACCGCGAAGACATGGCGACGTTCTCCGGCGACTACCGGACGACGTCGTCGTACTCCCCCGAAGATTTCCGGACCAAAGAAAACGATTCGCCCCGCAGAAGACGCATGATCGAGATGTACCAGGACGCTCTGGA
>JAPOLW010000003.1 GCA_029976905.1 bacterium
AGTTGTACCCACACGAGAAAGGAGGAGTCGTCGGTGGTGGCATCCCTGGTCGTCGTCGACATCCCCTCTCGATGCCACTCCGCGGCCTCCGACGCCATCCCCATCCTCCGCTCGAAGCCTTCCGACGAGCCCGGCGCCGACGCTCAGCGTAGGCAGGCCGGTGGCGCGCACTCCACGAGGATCCGCCGTCCGGAGGCCGGGTGCGGAAAGACGATTTGGGCCGCGTGCAGGCGGTATCCGCCTTCGCCGGGAAGAGCGTCGGAGCGCGGCCGGCCTCCGGGACCGAAGAGAGGATCGCCGAGCAGCGGGTGGCCGGCGCAAGCGAGATGGATGCGAATCTGGTCCGGCCGGCCGGTCTCGATCTCGACCTCGACGATGGATCCGGGTCGCCCGGGAGCAAGCACCCTGACGTCGGTCCGCGCCGCGCGCCCATCGGGCACGGCCACCGCACCGTACACGGTGCCCAGGCGCGGATGGGGGACGAGCCCGATGGGCGTGTCGACGTGGAATCGTTCTCGCTCGGGCCTCCCCTCCACCAACCCGCGATAGATGCGTTGGACCGCGCCGTCCCGCCAGGAACGGGCCAGTGCCGAGCGCGCCCGCCTGGTCCGACCGAAAACGACGAGTCCGGACGTTCCCCGACCCAGGCGGTGCATCGGGGTGGCGCCAGGATCGCATCGACGGACAAGAGCCAGGAGCGTGTTTTCCAGAAACCCACCCGACGGCAGGGTCGGCAGACCGCGCGGTTTGGCAACCACCAGGACGTCGTCGTCCCGATGAAGAAGTGCCCAGGATCGAGGCACCCACGGTTCTTCCCAGGGCGGGCGATTCCACCGGATCTCGTCGCCCCGGCAGACGCGGTCGCCGGCCCGGCCCGGACGGTCACGCAGCCAGACCTCTCCGTCAGCGATGCGCTCTTCCCACTGCGCGCGCGACGAGTGCCGATGAACCTGCGCAAGATGGTCGAGCAGCGTTCCCACGGGCCGGTCGACCCGCTCACGGTAGGTGTGCCCCCGATTGAACCCCATGCGGCGCGGTCTCAGCTTCGCCAGACCCGCTTCTCCTGCGCGCCGAACATCTTCGAGAGTTCGACGCGGACCGGCAGCACCTTCACCAGGGTGAAGCCCGGATCTCCGGGACCGCCCGGCCAGAAGGCGGTGAGGTCGTAATCGATCACCTCCCAGACGCGCTTCTTCTCGCTTGCGTCGGTGACGATCTCCGCCCGTCCCCGCACGAGAACGTGGACGAAGTCGGGCGGCGCCACCTGGAACTGAATGTCGACGGCCGGGTTCTTCTCGAGCTGCCGATGTTTCGGGGACTGCGTTCCGGTGGCGAACCAGAGCACCCGCCCCTCCCAGGTCGGATGGACGATGCGCACCCGGGGCTCGTCACCGGCCACCGTCGCCACCGAACACCAGACGGCCTTCTTCGACGCGGCCTCGACATCGAGAAAGAATGGATCAGCGTCGCGCTCGTCGATTCGAGACATGGTCACGGGTCCTCCCCTGCAGGCCCAGCGCCCGACTCCGGGTGTGATCCCGGGCCGCGCGGGCGTCGTGTCGGATCAGGCATGGCAGATTCCGTCGCCCGGGGCGAGATCCCTCGTCGGCATCGAGCGTGCGTCTTTCCCAGAAGGTCGCCGAACGCTACCCAGGATCCGTTTCCAACCACAGATGGAGGCGCTACGGCGCGCTGGACGGCGTGGCCTCGTGGTCAAGGCCCCGCGCGATCTGGTGAAGGCATGGCGAAAAACCGGGACGAAGGCGAGACCACGAGCACTCGACGGCCGAACTTCGCCCTTCGACGCACCCTCGAAGCTTCCTCCCTCGACGGATCCTTCCACGCCGTCATGGTCGGCACGGGAGAACTCTACTTCCCGGCCTTCGCCCTTCTGCTGGGCGCGAGTATCTTCGACGTGGGATTGCTCACGACGCTTCCCATCCTCGTCGGTACGCTCGTCCAACTGGCGAGCCCCGCGATCGCGGAACGGACCGGAGTCAAACGATTCGTCGTGGTCGCCGCGACCCTCCAGGCCCTCGTCTTTCTCCCACTGCCCTTTCTGCCGGCAGGCGCCTGGTGGAGCTATACCGCCCTCCTCGTCTCCTCCTGTGCCTACTGGACCCTGGGCCTCGCCGTCGCACCGGCCTGGTCCGCCTGGATGGGCCACGTCATCCCCGAATCTCTGCGGACGCGCTACTTCGCGCGCCGGAATTCGATCGTCCAGGGGTCGGTCTTCGTTGCCCTCCTCGCCGGAGGGACGATCATCCAATTCGCCGAAGACTCGACGGGAAGTGCCACGACCGGCTTCTCCATCGCCTTCGTCGTCGCCGCATGCGCGCGCCTGGCAAGCGCAAGCCAACTGGCCCGCCAGCAAGACGGTCCAGCCGAGGTCCGGGGCCCCGGAATCCAATTCTGGAGCGGTCTCCGGGGCTCCCCGTCGGGTCGGGTCATGCTGCTCGTCGGAAGCATGAACGGAGCCGTGTTCATCGCCGCCGCCTACTTCACCCCCTACATGCTCGAGGCTCTGCAGCTGGGCTACCTCGAGTTCACCCTCCTCAATGCGAGCCTCGTTGCCGCACGGGTCGCCGCCTCGCCGTACTGGGGACAGATCGGACGTCGTTACGGAAACCGGCGCGCCCTCCAGGTCGCCGCGACGCTTCTGGTGCCCCTGCCCGCCCTGTGGCTGGCGAGCGACGACTTCTTCTTCCTCCTCGGCCTGCAGGTCCTGGCTGGCTTTGCCTGGGCGGGATTCGACCTCATGACGGTGCTGAACCTCTTCGATTGCTCGGCACCGCACGAGCGCGCGCGGGTACTCGCCGCCTTCAATCTCGTCAACGGAATCGCGATCGTGGTGGGAAGTCTGGCTGGAGGACTCGCCTTCCACTCCCTGGGCGCCACCGCCTATGTACCCGTCTTCCTGTCGTCGACGATGATCCGCGGATTGACCTCCCTCTCCTTCAGCAGCGGCGCGGGGCTCCGCCGGCCCGACGAACACTCCTTCGGCGAAGTCCTGATCCGTGTCATGAGCCTGCGCCCCGGGCTGGGCCCCCGAATCCGACCGCTCGCCATCCGGCAGGCGAGATCGAGACGCCGAAAAACGCTTCGCCGGAGCAAGAACCGGACGCCTTGAACGCAGGCCAGTGCCGCTCGCCTTGGCCCGGCCCGCGAACTCCGGCAGCATGGCGCACGATGCTCCCCTCGCGCCTCGAAGAACTCGATCCGGAGTGGCTTTCGGCTCGTCTAGCGCGCTCGTTTCCCGGTGCCGTGGTGAGCGACGTCCACATCGAAAGGCAAGCGGGTGGCACCAATAGCAACGCCCGCCTCGCCCTCGCCTACGATCGCGACGCCGGAGCGCCGGCGACGATCTTCGTCAAGATGCCATCGACCCGGCGCACGCAGAGGATGCTCGTGCACAAGAGCGGCATGGCTGAACGCGAAGTCGGTTTCTATCGTGACGTCGCGGGTTCGATCGCGCTCCGGTATCCGCGCGCCTATGCGACCGAGTACGAACCCGAGAGCGGCAACTTCGTTCTTCTGCTCGAAGACGTGGGGCGCACCGGTGGACGCTTCCTGCAGACCGGGGGGTCGATTCCCTTCGAGACGGCCCGGCGTGCGGTCGAAGACCTCGCCGATCTGCATCTCGCGTACCGCTTGGACCCCGCCCTGCGTACCCGCAGTGCCTGGGTGGGGCCACAGATCCGACTGCGCGAGTATGGAGCGGGCATGCTGTCGATGGCGCTCGAGGGAAATGCGACCGGCCTCGAGGACGTTTTCAAACGCGTCGCCCGCTTCTACATCGACAATCACGACGCCGTACAGGATGCGTGGGAAGACGGCGCCTGGTCTCTGGTGCATGGAGACGCCCACTGGGGAAACCTCTTCCTCGACGGTGATCGGATCGGTTTCTTCGATTGGGGGTGCATGGCCTTCATGCCGGGCATGCGCGACGTCGGATACTTTCTTTGCATGGGTCTGCCTGTGGAAGACCGAAGACGTTACGAACGCGAACTGATTGGCCTCTACGTCGACCGGATCGCCGCGGGCGGCGGGCCGGAGCTCTCCTTCGACGACGCCTGGGTCCTGCACTGCCTGCATGCCGCCTACACGGTGCCCGCCGCGGCACCCGCCTCGATCTACCCCCTGGTGAAGGACGAGGTCGACTTCGACGCGAGTTTCGTCGCCGAATTCCTGCGACGCGCGAGCGCTGCGGTCGAAGACCTCGATGCGCTCGGCGCGCTCCGTGTACACGTCCCGGCGTGAGCTCGGCGCGCTCCGTGTACACGTCCCGGCGTGAGCTCGGCCCGCAGCCGCAACCCGAAGAAGGCGACCCTTCGAGCGGCCGAGCACGCCGATGGCCGGAGGCCCCCGGACTTCTGTGCGAACGGACCAACCCCCTCGCGCAGCTCGACGCCCGGTGGCAAAAAATCCCGCAGGCGCTATCCTGCGCGGTGTGTTTCGCGAGAACGAGAGGCGCCCCACGCCTCCCGGGAGGGATCGGGTCAGACGCCGATCACAAACCCTGCCACTGGTGATCCTGCTGCTCGCGATGCTCGGCTGTCTGCAGGAGGTCGACCGGGAGAGTCGACCGAACCCTCTACCGGACGTTTATCTCATCGTCGTCGACACGCTGCGCGCCGACCATCTTCCGACCTACGGGTACGGGCGGAATACAGCGCCTACCCTCGATCGCTTTGCAAAGACGGCAACCGTATTCGAAGACGTGGTCGCTCCTTCCTCCTGGACCCTCCCATCGACCGCCTCCCTATTGACTGCGCTCTACCCAGCGACCCACGGACTGAGTGCGAAATTCGGCAAGGGAAGAAAGAGCGCTGCGATGCGACCCGATGTCGAGACCCTTGCCATGTGGCTCGGGAACGCCGGCTACGCGACCGGCGCTGTCGTGGCCAACCCGTGGGTGAACAACACCCGACACGGCTTGAATGCAGGCTTCGAGTCCTTCGTCGCCACGGACGAAAGCGCCGGGGCCATCAACCGCGCAACGCGCGCGTTTCTCGAGAAGAATCCGGACCGCCCCGTTTTCCTCTTCCTCCACTACATGGACGTGCACGGACCCTACCCACGTGCCACGAGCGAAGACCTCGAAGCCCTGGGAGCCCCGGGGCGTGGACAGGGGCGTGCGCTGACGGCCTCCGAACTCGAATCCCGACCGAGGTATCTGGGATCCCCTCATGCCACCCTGGGTGAGGATATCGACGACTACGACACCGGAATCCGCAGGTGGGACGCCGGCTTCGCCGAGCTACTGACCTTGATCGAGAGCCGTGAGGGTCGTCCCGAGCCCTTGATCGCGGTCGTGTCCGACCACGGCGAGGAGTTTCTCGACCACGGAGGATGGAATCACGGGGTGACGCTCTTCGAGGAGCAACTCGCCGTCCCCTGGATCATGCGCAGCCCGGGTCGCCCTCCCGAGCGCCGGGCCCAGGCTCCGGTGAGTCTGGTCGACGTCGCACCCACTCTCCTCGGGAGGCTCGGCATTGATGCACCCGAGTGGATCCAGGGGCGCGATGTGCTCGCGGAACCAGCGAGGGGACCGGTCTTCTCGGAGACGCAAATCTCGAATGCGAAAACGGTCTTTCGTGCCCTCCCCCATGAGATCGACCGCCGGGCGGCGCGCCTCGCGATGCGCGTGGGAAAGACCAAAATCATCCGGGCCCCCGGGGGGGCACGTTGCTTCGATCTCGCCAACGACCCCCTCGAAACGAGCCCCTCCTGCGCCGGCCACCCGGCGCTCGAGGACTCCCTGGCGCAGATGGAGGCCTGGGAGCGAGAGGCTCGGCGTCTGGGTCTTCGCTTCGGCTCGGTCGAGAGCTTCGAGGCAGAAGAAGAGCAGGCCGAGCGGCTGCGCGCGCTTGGGTATGTCGAGTAGCGGACGCCGGTTCCGACGATCCTTCAGGCCGATCCTGGACGCCCCGACTCAGTTCGATCCGGGGCAGGAGCAGGGACCGTCGGGCTCCTGTCGTTCACATCAGGCCGCGCAAGAAATTGCCGCGACTGTCGATGACCGGACCAAAGGACCATCTCCGCATCCCGAAACCACCGGACCGGACGCGAAGCACAGGACGACCGGTACATGCTTTACCGTCCGGGGAACTACGCCCCTCCGCGATGGTAGCGCGAGAAGAACGCGCCCTTCTCGCGCGATCTCCCGCCGCCCGCACTCAATCGCACCCGGCCTGGCGGGTGGCCTCAACCCGGATTGCGGTCGAAGCGAGCGACGTCGTCTGCCATGACGGGTGTCCACGGTTGTGCGCTCTGACACCAGAACGCCATGGCCGGCTTCATCCACGAGGCGTCCTCGAGAGCGCCGGCCTTGACGAAGTAGACGCCCGGCATCACGTCGACGCGGCTGAACAATTGACTCCCGCAGCGTCCACAGAAGGAACGGCGCACCTTACCCCCGCTCTCTCCAGCAACTTCGAAGCACGCCGGATCACCCGACGTCATCCGGAAACCGTCCTCGGGCACGAAGCAGAAGCTGGCAAATGCACTGCCCGTGGAACGTTGACAATCCCGACAGTGACAGTGTGCCTGCCCGACGATCTTTGCGGGATCGACCTCGAACTGCACGTCCCCGCACAGGCAACCCGCTTTCTCTACTTGATTGGCCATCGTCACTCCCTTCTCGACCCATGGGACCCCAGGTCCGGGTTCACCCGGGTCGTTGTAGCGCCCCCGCTTGCCGACGGGAAGACGGCTGCGTCCGACGACCCTTCCCGCCGCGCCCCCAACCGCTCCCCCGGGCCGAAGGCACGGCCGCTGCGGGAATCTCGCGAGGCATTCGGCGCAAGAACTTGATTCCATCCCGCGCCAGGGTCGCGTGACGCCCTTCGTGCAGCTCGACACCGCCCTGCCGTTCACCCTGCCGGCATCGCTGCTCAACTACGGCGACCTCACTCCGATCGAGTGGGATTTTGGCGAGTGCCGCAACTTCCGATGCGCGTGCGAGATCCCCAATACCTTCGACATCCCGGCCACCTGCACCATCGCCGCGACCTACGAGGTCGAGCGTGCGTGCGACCCCCTCGAAGACATCTGCACCCCGCTCTCCTGCGGGATCGAGATCTGCCCCTTCTGATGGCGGAAACGGAGGGCGCGCCGGAGTTCGGCCGCCCCCACCCATGCTCCCGCCAGGTACGTGAGGTAAGATCCCTCGTCCTTCGGCCTCCCCCGGTCGCTCCGCGGCCCTGGTCGTCGTCTCGAACGCGTCGTAGGGCCATTGGAACGCCGGAAGGATGCGTGCCGGACGAAGAGACCCCTCTCGTTGCCTCGGCGGAAGTCCCGGAACCCACACGCCGCGTGAGCGGACAAACGTGCCGGACGTGCTTCGCAGACAAGTGTAACTGGAGGCTGCCGACGCTTCCCGAGCTGACGGGGATTCTCAGCGATCCGCAGTGCGCGGCACTACCCTGCACGATGATCCCAGGAGAGTCCGCAGATCGATATTGGTCGTCGACCTCTTGCCAGGCCGCAGTGAGCACGGCCGCGGCAAAGGTTTTCTTTCCCGGTCAGACCAATGGATTTGTTTGCGCCCCGAAGGACGACACCAATAACTACGGAGTTCGAGCCGTGCGCGACGGGTACGGAGAGGTAGACCGGAGACTCCCGGACGACCCGATTCACGAGCGCGGCGATCTGTGGCGTGTACGTCGGTCCGGAGGCCGCGTCGGGAATGATCCCCATGGTGGGACGGAATGGCAGCGCACAGAGCGCATTTTCTCCTCTACATCCCCCCGGGTATTCATGTCGGAGTAGTCCGGTACGAAAACGACAACCCGATGACCAAAGAAGCCCAGCGACCGGAGCGACGCGGCGACACGGCGGCGCCGTCACTCGCTTGCCCCGCCGGGCTGCGGGATCGGACGGGCGCCGTCGAACCCGAGGGCGGGGACACGGCCGGTTCACTCCTCGAGGGGCTGTCCTCCTTCCGGGCAAACCGCAGGCGCCGGCGCCGCATCCTCCCGCTCCTCATCGTAACCCTCCTGGCCCTACTCCCGTGTTCGGGGGCGACCGAGGCCCTGGCGGGACCCGCGGCCCAGGATCTCTGCCAGCTCCAGAAGGGGCGATTTGCCGGACAGTACGCGTCCTGCATGCAGGACGCGTATGCCCGACTCGCCGTCACGCCGGGCGAGTGCTCGCTCACCGCTCTTTCCTGCACGTCGGATCGGGATTGCCCGGAGACCGAAACCTGCGTGAAGCCGACCGGCGCCGGGTCGGCCTTCCTCAAAAACGCATCCCGATGCGCCGTCCGCTTCGACCGACGCTGGGACCGGGCCGAAATCCGGGCCGGCGCGGGAAGCTGTGTCGATGGCCTCACCCCGGGCGACGTCCGCACCGAGATCGATTCCTGCGCCGAGACGGTTGCCGCCGCACTGGCCGGCGAAGCGGCACCGTCGTGTCCACTCGACCTCGCGGCCTGCGTGCTCACGATCGACGAATGTGAGGCGTCGCTGGCGGCGACCCGCGACGAGCTGGGTACCTGGAGCGGCATCCCCGACGACTGCTTCACCACGCCCGGACCGGACTGCGTTCCGCCAGCGGGCGTGCCCGAAGGCGTCGTCGCCACCGCGGGCGACGCTTCGGTCGGACTCGACTGGGCGGCGCTGTCCGGAGCCGACGCATACGGCGTCGAGCGCCGCCTCTCGGCAGGAGGAAGTTCGTTCTCGCTCATCGGGCGGACGTCGAGTACGCAATTCTTCGACGACACCGTCACCAACGACGAGGAGTACCACTACCGCGTTTTCGCCGTGAACAATGGTTACGCGGGCGCGCCTTCGGCGGCGGTAGCCGCCGTCCCCCGGGCGGTGCCCGCGCCGCCGACCGGAGTCACCGCGACCTCGGGCGATACCACCGTACTCCTCGAGTGGACCCCGGCTACCGACGCCGACGCGACCCGGGTGCTCCGCGCCTCGACCGCGACCGGCCCCTGGGAAGAGGTGGCCCGGGAGAGCGGCGCGAGTTCGCTGCGCACCGGGCTCGCCAATGGAACGGCAGTGTGGTTCGCGCTGGCCTCGGTGAACCCCGTCGGCGAGAGCGCACCCACACCGCCGCAACGGGCGATCCCGATCGCCCCTCCCTCCGGCGTCTTCGCCGTACCCGGCGAGGATCGGGTGACGCTCTTCTGGTCCCCGAGCATCGGCGCGACGTCCTATGAGATGCAACGCGCCGACGATCCCGGCGGCCCCTGGAGCGTTCTCGGTCAAACGTCGCTGACGCGCCGCTCGGACCCGGGCGTGCCCGAAGGCGTCCCCTTCTTCTATCGGGTCCTCGCGCGCAACGAGGTCGCCGCGAGCAGTCCGAGCCCGGCGGTCGAAGCCATCGTCGACGGCAATCCGGTCGATCCCCCACCGCTCGAGGATCCGTCCCGCAACCTCGTGGGTCAGAACCTGTGGTTCAATCGCGACTGGGGCGGCGCATTCGCCTTCGTCGACGTCATGAAGGAATCGCGGCCCTGGCAGGACGCGGAGAATTGGAACCTTCCGGTTGGCGGTGTGGATGCCCTGGGTTGCCCCACCGCCGATGCCTCGACCGTCGTCTTCAGTGGATTGGCCGAGGACTTCAACGGCACCTACGCCCTGCGCTTCGAGGGCCAGGCCGATGTTTCGCTCCTCTGGTGTCCCGGCACCGTCGAGAACAAAGTGTGGGACCCGGCCACCAATACGACGACCGCCGATGTCACCTTTGCGATGACCGAGTCCAATCGCAGCGTCGGACTCGTGCTTCGCAATACCCGGCGCACAGCCGAGAGCCCGGTTGGTTCGGGCTTCCGTGACCTACGACTCTATCGCCCCGGCTATCCCACCGACGGAAGCGTTCTCTTCACGACTCCATTCCTCGAAGCGCTCGGCTCGATCGACGTGCTGCGCATGATGGATTGGGGGGGCGGCTCGAGCAACCTCGTGGAACATTGGGCCGACCGCTCGACACCCGCGCACGCGACCCAGGGCGGACTTCCCGCACCGCCCTACACCGCCCCCGACGGCCGGGTCTACGAGACCGCAAGCGCCGTTTCTCTCGAGCACCGCATCCAGCTCTGCAACGCTCTCATGACCGACTGCTGGATCAACGTACCGCCGGTCGCCGACGACGAATACATCCAGAACATGGCGCTCCTGCTTCGCTATGGAAGCGACGGCACCCAGCCGTATACCTCGGCGCAGGAAAACCCGGTCTTCCCGCCGCTCGACCCGAGCCTGCGGCTCTATCTCGAGTACTCCAACGAGAACTGGAACAGCGGCTCGGGCTTCCTGGCCTTCCACGTGATCCAGGGAATCTGCGCCCACCTCGACGCCTCCCATCCCGTGATGAATCCGGTGCCGGACAGCATCTATACGGCAGTCTGGCGGTATCCGGCCTGGAGGATCTGGACGATCGGTGAGATCTTCCGCGACGTCTTCGGCGACGACGCGATGATGTCGCGGATACGCCCGATGTTGATGACCCAGCGGGGCAACGCCCAGGCGACACTCTCGAACGCGCTGCTCTGGCTCGAGAGCTTCCTGGCCGGTCTCCCGACGCCACGCGAAGTGCGCGACGTGGTCTGGGGCGCGGGTGGATCGGGCTACTGGGGTGCCCGCAACATGGTGAGCGCAATTCCCGATACCTTCTTCGGCGAAGGCAACATTCCCGACGACGGCTCCCTGCGGGACTTCGCCGTCGACTCGGTCTGGACCGGAAACTACGGCATCCGCCACATCGCCTACGAGGGCGGGCCCGGGCTCTCCTTCAGCGACGCCGACAACCGGACGCTCAATGCCGACCCGCGCATGAAGGACGCCGTCGAGGCGGTGCACGATCTCTGGTCCGGACGCGGGGGGAGCCTGCTGGTCTACTACACCGTTCGGGGGCCGTCGCAGTGGGAGTTCACCGCCTCGATCGACGAACCGAACAGCCCGAAGCTCCAGGCCCTCGACGCCCTGCGTGCCCGCCCCCGGGCACCCGTCTCGATCGGCGCGGCCCTCCCCGGCCGCATCATCGCACGAGACCCCGGGACCACCCTGATCCGCACCGGCTACGGCTACGACCTCACGATCGACGGCCTCCTCTCCGGCGCCGGCTACGCGCCCGGCCAGATGCTCGCCATGGCCGCCCATGCGGATACCGCCTTCACGGGCACCCTCGGCCTCACCGCCTATGCGCCCGTCCCGACGCGCGTCGCGGTGTGGATCAACGGAGAGCGGCAGGGCGAGGTCGAGATCGAAGCTCTGTCGGGTCCGGCGCACCTCTACGAGAGCACGACGGTGCCGGTGAGCGTGCCGGTGGGCCTCGTGGTCGTGCGACTCGAGATCCTCGAGGGAAGCCTGGTGATCTACTCGGCGGACTTCTAGCCACCCGCCGCGCAGTCGAGCACGGCCTACGTCGTTCCGGGTCAGACGGGCGGGATGCCCCCGACCCGCCCGACCCGTGCCGCCTCAGTACCGGTAGGAGATCTCGGCGCCGTACATGCGCGGGGCCGAGTAGTACGCGCCGATGATTCCGAAAGTGTTCACGATCGGGGAGGCCCACTGGAAGTAGGCCGAGTCGGTCACGTTCTGCGACCACAGCGCCACCTCGGCGGCGTTGTCCATGAATGAATAGGACAGGCGCAGATTGACCAGGTTGTAATGCGGCTGGCGCCCCTGCGGGACCTCCGGGCCAACGAAATTGATGGCGCTGGTGTAGCCCCACTCCACCCGGGGCGTCACCCAACCCTCGAGCCAACGTGGCCCATCGAATTCGATGGCATGGGAGTATTGAGCGGCCAGGAAGGTCTGGACCTGCGGCACGCCGCGGAAAGATTCGCCGCTGCGATCGATGAAAGTATCGTCGAAGTCGCTGGGACTGCCGGGGAAGGAGTCGTAGGTCCCATCGAGATACCCGACCGAGCCATTGATGATCCACCCATCGAGAGGACGGGTGATGAACTCCCACTCGAGACCCTTGGTGGTCGCCTCCGCCGCGTTCTGGACGAGCGTGATGACCCGGGGATTGTCGGGGTCGTCTTCCTCGAAGATCTGGCGATTGCTGGTGACCTGGATGTCATCGTACTTGCCGAGGAAGAACGAGATGTTCATCTGCAGCCTCTGGTCGAACCAGATCGTCTTGAAGCCGACCTCGAAGTTGTCGAGCGTTTCGGGCTCGAACGAATCGAGCGCTCCCGGCTGCGCCCCGCCCGTGAGCGCGTTCCAGCCACCCCCTTTGAAGCCGCGCGCGTACTGGAAGTAGCCCATCAGGTGGTCGATCGGCGTGTCGAGCAGCAGGTCGTCGGGCGCCGTCAGTTGCAGGGTGCCCATGGGCGTCCACGAACTGAAGATGCGCGAGCCCGATCGCACCGTGGTCGGCTCGCCGCGGGCCGGCTCGCGGCAATTGGGGTCGGAGGGTCCGGGCTGACAGGCCGGCGGAATCTGGCCGGGCGTCTGGGGAAGTTCCCACTCGTCGTAGTTGAGACCCTTTTTGTCTTCGGTGTAGCGCAGGCCGCCGGTGAGACTCATCCAGTCGAAGACGTCGTAGGTCGCCTGGGTGAAGAGCGCCCACGTCCAGTTGTCGATGAAGGTATTGCGGCGTGTCGTCCGGCGCAGGAAGATCTGCCCCACAGGCGGCGGGAGCGGCGGACCAAGCGGCGAATCGACGAGCGTCGAGAGGTACTCGGCGGCGTTTTCCCAAAAGACGAAGTAGCCGGCGATGAAGTTCAGTCGGTCGGCAACGCGCCCGGTGACCTGGAACTCCGTCGAGATCTGCTGGGCACTCCCGGGTTCACCGTTGCGCGCCCAGCTCTGCCCGCCGAGGCTCTCGAGGTCGACGGCCGGGACAGCCGTATTGTCGACGTCGGAGCGGCGACGGGGTCGCTGTTCGCGCCACGACGTCAGATTCTTGATCTGAAGTCCGTCGACCCAACCCATGTCGGGAAGGTCGTAGGTCGCCGTCATCCAGGTGCCGTAGCTCTCGATGGCCTGCACCTGGGCGACATCGGCCTGGATGCGGAAGGGTTCGTTCGACTGCTCGCAGGCGTTGTAGAGGGTCGGTCCGGCAAGAGGCGCGTCGCGTCGAACCGGAATGCAACGACCGCCCATGGCGTAGGTGTGTTCGTTGGACCAGGTACCGCTGAGATCGATGGTGAGCTCGTCGACCGGGATGAAGCGTAGGGCGCCGATGAAGGTCACGGAGTTCGCATTGGACCACCACTCGTCGCGCAACTCGTTGTACACGTAGCCGCGCCTCTGGTTCGTACCGAAGGTGAAGCGACTGAAGAGTCGATCCTCGAGCCAACCGACGTTCACCGGGAGGTTGAGGCTCAAGCGCGAGTTGACCGCCCCGTAGTTGCCCGTCCGGACCAGAACGAAGGCCTCCGGGTCGGGCCCCGGCTTGACGGTCGTGAGGTTGATCGCGCCCCCGACCGTGTTCTTGCCGAAGAGGGTGCCCTGCGGTCCGCGGAGCACCTCGATCTGGGCGACGTCGAGCACGTTCAAGAAATTCCCCTGCGCGCGCGGGAGGAAGACGCCGTCGACGTAGACGCCGACGCCCGGATCGAAGGCCAGATCGGCGCGATCGGTTCCCACGCCACGGATGCGGATCTGGATGTCCTGGCCAGAGAGTCCGCCAGCCATCTGGAGGTTCGGCACGAGCGTCTGGATCTGGTCGAGGCGCGTGATCCCAGCCTCACGCAGGGTGTTCTCACTCAACGCCGTGACCGAGACCGGTGTGTCTTCGAGCAGCTCGGCGCGCTTGCGGACCTGGACGACGATCTCTTCGACCTGCCTGCTTTCGAACCGGGAGACTCCCGGAACGGCCTGCCCTTCGAGGGCCTCCTGGGCCTGGACCTCCTCCGCGTCGACTTCCTGGGTATCGGCGCCGCCGACGGCCGCCTCCTCCTCGATCGCATCGACATACCCCGACGGTCCCTCGGAAGCGGAAAGCTCGTCCTGGGCCAGGGCCACGACCGGCGCTCCCGCCATCCACAAAAGCGCCGTAAGCGCGGACACGGTCCGATCGATGAATCTGGGTTTCATGGAATTTGCCCCCTTTTTTGACCTTTGTTGCGCCGCGCGGACGGACGGTAGCAGGAGGGAGCCGATCGGAGGCGGGTCGCGACGCCACCGACAGGCGGGGAAATCGGGTTTGCCTGTGTGCCACGCGATCGGGGCGCGGGTCAATTCAGGGCGGTCGATCGGCGATTTGGGCCGCGCGAGGGGGCCCCACCCGGCAGTCGGGGGACGAAATCGCCCGGAGCCGCGCCGATCAGAAGCAGACCCGGAGTGCGGCCTCCTGGCCGATGCCCGACATCGTTCGATTGGGCGCCGCGACCCGGCAGGAGGCCAGGATGCGGCCGAGTTCGGCCGCAAACTGATCGTTGCGCGGGCTATCGCTGTTCGTCACGTTGCGCAGGCAGGTGCACCGGGGATCCGCGACGAAGCAGAGCAGGTCGCCGATCATTCCCGCGGCACCGATGCCCAGACCGACGACCGTCCCCTCGAGGAGACGATCATCCGACGAAAGAGCCTCGGCCGCGGTCGCGCAACTCAGATTCAGTTGGACAGCGCAGGCCGGCCCGACGAATACGAGAGAGGCGGCGAAGAGCCCCAGGGCGATTCCCTTGATTTGCGTCGTCATGATTCGTCCTCCTCTTGCTGCCTTCTGAGTTCTGCGTCAAAGCCCTCGCGCATGCCCGAAATCATCGCGTCGACCTGCGCGGGTGACAGGTCGTAAACGTACGGGGCCTCTTCGGGTGCATCGGGGCGAGAGCCCGCCCGCGCCGAGCGCTCGAGGAGATCGGAGATCGCTCTCTGGCGGCGCGCCTTGCGTGCATCGCCTCCCGGCACCGCTCGCCGCGGTCTCGGCTGCCCCGGGACCGATTCGACCGACGACTCCACCCCGCCCCGAGGGGGCTCGTCCGCCTCGGGGCGCACCACAGGTCCCATCCCACCGCGATGGACCTGGACTTTCTCCAGCGCGACAGGATCGAGTTCTCCCGACCAGGGGGCGAGCGAGGTTGCCACGAGGATCCCGGCGCTGAACAACGCGGCTCCGCCGACCAGATTCGTCCACCACAGGGTCGACGTGCGCCGCAGATGTCGATGCGGGCGTCCCGGTGCATGCGGCGATCCAGGCGAGTGCACGGTCTCGCCCTCGCGGCGAGCGACGTCGGCCGATCCCGTCTCGTGCGCGGATGGCCTCGAACCAGGGGCCTCTTCGACGATGCGGGGTGGTCGCACGCTCACAACATCGGTGAACAACGGAACGTGGAATTCCGCAAGGCCCGGATGCCTTGGCCCTTGCGCTGTCCCGGCCCGATTTTCGTCATGCGCGCGAACGAAATCTGCCGCCAACCGCGAAATCTTTGGGTGGCGGCCTGAATGCGACAACCCTTGACTTTCCTTTGGAATAGAACGGATACCAGCTTTGGAGCCCGTACGGATCCGCGCAAATCCCCTGCAGGCCCGGGCTCGGCGGACGCTAGCGCTCGATGACTTTAAACTTCGTTTTTCTGGCCTTTGGGGGGTGGTTTTCTTCACTAGATGTGTGTCTTCCTCGCAGGTACGCGTTTCCGAAGGGCGGCGCCAACCTCAGAGTGGAGCCATCGCGACACTTCGCTGACCACCGGGTGATGGGAAAAGGCAATGGCTTGAGATCGGGCGTAGATACAACCATCGCCTGGTGGACCGCGATCTTCGTCAGTGGTCTCGTCGTCTGGGCAATCACCGGGATCGTTGGATCCCGCGTGGACGCCTTGCCCAACACCTGGTGGGCCTGGTGGGCCCTCTTCGGCTTGGGGTACGTCGGCCAGAACACGCGCCTGGAGCAATCCGACGAGGGTTGGCGCTCGCGAATCGGCTTCGCCAGCCAGGTCATGGCGACGCTCGGGATGACCTCGAGTGCGGCGGACGTGTTGACCCCGACAGGCTCGGCCGGCGGTCCACCGGCCCCAAATCTCTTCATCTTCGGGCCGTTTCTTCTCGTCGTCACCGCGGCGCGCGCGGCGTCCTTCGTCGCCATGCCCGGAGGTCTCGTCTTGATCCTCGGGCAGACCGTCTGGGTGATCGTGGTGGCCGGGTTGGATCTCCGCGGGAACTGGCGGCACATCGGCATGGCCTTCGGTCTCGTCGCCTTCCAACTCCTCCTTTTTTCCTACGGCTCTCTGGCACAGAGCCAACAGTCGGTACGGCGTAGCCTCACGACGGCACTCGCACACCTGAGAGTCAGCAACGCCCTTCTTGCCGAGAGGAGCCGACGGGAGCAACGCTCCGTTTTCCTGCGGGATCTTCACGATTCTGCCGGGCACTCCCTCACGGCGCTGGGCCTTCTGCTCGAGAAAGCAGCCACGTCGAGCGAACCAGAGCGGCGCGAAGCCATCGTGCATGCCGAAAAGATCCGTCGCGAACTGGCGCATGATCTGCGCGAAGTCGGCTCCGAACGGCGCCGCGATCTCGTGGAGGCCATCGAACAGTTGGTGAACACCACGAATACGGCCTATCCCGAAGGAACGGTCTCCGCGGACATCCGCATCCAATCGGCCTCTCTGGACCCCCAGGTCTCCGAGGTCCTCTATCGTGCCGCCCAGGAAGGTCTCACCAACGCCCTGCGCCACTCCGGCGCAAAGACGATCGCGCTCCGTCTCCAACAAGACGGCAGCACCTACACACTTCGCATCGATGACAACGGCGACGGATCCCCCGCCACCGGGATGCCCTGGCCCGAAGCAGACCGCGTCCGTACGCCCGGGCAGGGCCTCGACGGATTGCGCCACCGTGTCGAGCATATCGGCGGAACCGTACAGACCCGCACCGGCATACCGACTGGTTTCACTCTGATTGTAGAAGTATCAGCATCAGAGGAGAGGGGGCAGAACCCGTCATGATCCGAATCCTCATCGTCGACGATCACGAAATCGTCCGTCGTGGCCTCGCGGAACTGCTCTCTCGCCACCCCGACTTCGAGGTCGTCGGCGAGGCCGACACCGCTCCGGTGGCCCTCGAGAAATGTCATGCTCTCCGTCCCGACCTTGTACTCGTCGACCACCGCTTGCCGGGGGCGACCGGCGTCGATCTCATCGGGCAGCTTCGCGACCGCCGGATCCAGGCCCGAACGATCATCCTTACGACCTTCAGCGAACCGGCGGTCCTCGTCCGGGCGCTCCGCGAGGGGGCGTCCGGCTTCCTTTCCAAGGATACGACTCTGGACACCCTCGCCGAGGCGATCGAATCCGTCCACCGTGGACGACGGGTCATCCGAACGCATTTCCGGGGCGCAATCGCTCCGGTGAAGGACGGGCCTGCAAAGGTCAATCGCCGGGTCGAAGCGGCGGGGGGCCTCACCGAGCGCGAGCGCGAGGTTTTGCAAATGATCGCGAGCGGACTCAACAACCGGGACATCTCGAGCGCCCTGAACTGTACGGAGGGAACAGTGAAGAATCGCGTCTCGTCGATCCTCGCCAAGCTCGGGGCGCGCTCACGCACCCAGGCCGTCTTGCTCGCCCAGCGCGAAAATCTACTTTGACGCCTTGCTGTGGGAGCCGGTCTACGACGAGCAGGCGCCCGATGACCAGCGACGAACGCCCGTCTTTCTCGCCTCGCACGCATTCGTATACGTCTTCTCGTCACACCCGCAGACCGGATCGACGACGAAGGGACAGAGTGCTCCGGGATCGACCCGATCCGGATCGATACACGCAAAGTCCTCGCAGGTACCTGCTTCGTATCGGGTGAGACCCTTTTTCTGCACTTCACATTCATTGGCGTAGGTCTTGCCATCACAGCCGCAGACCGGGTCGAAAATCTCCGGACAGAAGGCATCTGGGTCGACCGTTGGCGACCCAAAGCAGTCGATGCATGCACCGCGCTCCCAGGATCCGACTCCACTGCTCTCGGCCTGACAAGCGTTCGCGTAGGTCTCTGCGTTACAACCGCAAACGGGATCGAAGAGGAACGGGCAAATCCGATTCGGATCCGCTCTCGCCGGATCGAAACACTCGGGCGTAGCGCACCCCTCGACCAATTCGAACGCCTGCTTTCCGTTGGACCACTGGAACGTGATGTTTCCGGCACAACTCCCCTGTTCGAATCCGAGGCCGGAGCAACGCAGGCGACCGCCGGCGAGCAGGTCGCAGGCCTCGCCCCACTCGAGATTCCGCGCAAAGGCCACGTCCGGCAGCATCTTGACCGTCCGCACCTGTCGCCAGAGCGCCAGCGCGTTGCCTGCCGAGTCGCGGACCCGCAATTCCATGGAATGCTCGCCGCTCGCAAAGCGCCCCCAGGAGACGGCGCCGGCGAAGCCGGTGTCCCGTGGTGCACCGGCGACACTTTCCTCGACATCCCCGCGCGGACTGCAGCATGGCAACCGGCCTTCACTCTGGCCGTCGACGAAGAGTTCGACCTCCTCGATGGTTCCCTCGGTACTGAAGGCCCATCCCTGTGCGTTGGAGACACCCGAGGCGACGCCCACGGAGGAAGGTGGTGGGAGCTCCCACGTGAGCGTGATCGGGGAGACGTTCTGAGCGTCGGCCGGGGAGACCGTCGCAACGAGAACGAGCAGGAAGCGCAGGGCGCGCCAGGTGATCGTTCGCAAGAAGCAGGCCGGACTGCAGTCGGACGTCTGGATCTTCGCAGGGTGCATAGAGATTCTTTCTCTCCCGGGATGGAAGGCGCGGGCCGCACGCGTTGGGCAGGGGATCGACCTCGTCCGGGCGCGTTCCCGGAGCGCGCAGCACGTATGGTGGAACCGTAGTGATAAGCCGGACGACAGGCAACGCGAAGAGTCCCGAGGGCGGACCGGGCCGTGCGCGTCGGCGGTCCAGGTCGTGCTAGTCTTCGCGCATGGACAAGGATGCGCTGCGCGACTACCGGGCCGGCGTGCGAAGCTCCGTCCAGCCGCTCTATCGGGAAAACCACGAGCGCCAGACGTTGGATTTCGTACGCGCCAAGAAAAAGCAGTTCCTGACCCTCGATCGCGCGCGCCTCGGTGTCTGGGAGGCTATGTCGTGGCTCGACGAATTCGTCGACGCGAGTGACCCCGACACCACCGACGCCCAGACGGCGCACCTCTTCCAGACCGCGGAATCGCTCCGGCGCGCCGAGCAACCCCGCTGGGTGGTGCTCGCAGGCCTCGTCCACGACCTCGGAAAGATCCTCTGCCACTTCGGCGAGCCGCAGTGGGCCGTCGTCGGCGATACCTACCCGGTCGGGTGTCGCTTCTCAGACCGGATCGTCTACGCAGAGCTCTTCGCGAACAACCCGGACACCCGGGTCCCGGAGTACCAGACCCCGCTGGGAATCTACGAGCCCGGCTGCGGTCTCTCCGCGGTCGAGATGTCCTGGGGACACGACGAGTACCTCTATCACGTCCTGAAGGATCGCCTTCCGGAGGACGCTCTCTACGCAATTCGCTACCACAGCTTCTACGCGGCCCATCACGAGGGCGCCTACGACCATCTGCTCGACGAGACCGACCGCCGCCGCATGGCACTCCTGCGTGACTTCAGCGGGCACGACCTCTACTCGAAGCAGGAGGAACCGCCCCCGGTGCGCCAGTTGCGCGAGCGGTATGCCGACCTCGTCGAGGAATTCCTGCCCGGCGACCTCCGCTGGTAGTCCGGGTCCACCGCCCCCTTGACGCTGGTCCCCGCAGAGAGAAGAAGGGGGCGTGACCCCGTCGAGATACCCAGGCAACCCACCCTTGCTCGCAGGAGCACCGTCCCGGGGTTCCACTTCGAAGACCGGCGCGCCCTGCGCCCCCGAACCCGGAAGAGTCGAGGACGACCATGGAAGGCTTCCCGCGTAGAGAGATCGAGGAGATGCTCCGTCGGTGGATTGCCGCCAACGATGAATGCGGCCGCACCGGAGAGTGGCAGAAGATGGCCACCTTCTACGCGGAGGACGCAGTCTATTCCTGGAATAATGGGCCGGACTGGGAATTCGTCGCCCGCGGCCGACAGGAGATCCGCGACTGGGTCTTCGGAACCGAGATGGCTGGCCTCGAGCACTGGACCTATCCCTACGTCCGCACCCTGATCGACGAGAAGAAAGGCGAAGTCCTCGGTGTATGGCGCCAGATCGCGCCCGACCGGGATCCAGAAGGCAACCCCTACGAAATCGCCGGCACGGGAGGCTCGTGGTTCCGCTACGCGGGCGACTATACCTGGGCATGGCAACGGGACTTCTTCGACCACATGAACGCGGGCCACGTCTTCCTCCAGATGGCAGAGCGCGCGCAGTTGAAGCCTGCGATGGTCGAGCGAATGGAGAAGGGATCGAAGATGCCGGGATGGGTCCGGCGGGACGGATTCGACTGGTATGCGACGGTCGAAGACCGGGAGGATTGAGATGGCGAGATCCATTCTCGACGGGGAAGGCCTCTCGAAGACGGCTGCAGGCCTCCTGACCGCAACCCTGCTTCTCCTTCCCCCTGCGGCCGCCGCGCAGGTCTCGCCGGGGGAGGCGGTCGAGGCGTGGGAGACCGAGGGGGAGACAGGTGGCGTCGAGGTCTCGATCGATGCGGCCGAGGCGCAGAGCGAAGCCCTCGATGCGGGGAAACCCACGGGCCTCTCGCGACGGGCAGCCACCCAGGTCGAGGAAATCGTCGTCAGCGCCCGGCGCCGCGACGAAATGCTCGAAGACACGCCCGTCGCCGTCACCGCACTCAGCGAAACCGCGCTCCAGGAATCCAACATCACGCAGATGACGAACCTGAGCGGACTCGTCCCCAATCTTCAGTTCCAGACCTCGGCCGGAAATCCGAATCTCGCCCAGGTCTTCATCCGCGGCGTCGGCCAGGGAGACCCGGGCCAGCTTTCGTCCGATCCCGGAGTGGGCATCTACGTCGACGGCGTCTACATGGCCCGGGCGCAGGGTTCGGTTCTCGACGTGGTCGACATCCAACAGCTCGAGGTGTTGCGCGGACCGCAGGGAACCCTCTTCGGAAAGAACACCCCCGGCGGCGCGATCAACATCACCTCGGTGAAGCCGGGAGAGGACTTCGAGGGCTATGTGATGGTGCGCCCGGGCAATCTCGGGCAGATCGACACGCGCGCGACCCTGAACGTACCGATCGCGATCGGGCCGCTCGAGGACAAGGTCTTCTCACGGATGACCTTCGCGTCCTTTCAGAACCGCGGCTACATGTTCAACGAAACCCGCGACGAATACTGGTCGAACCGCAACACCCTGGCGTTCCAGGGATCCCTGCGGATCCTGCCGATCGAGGGCGTGACCATCGACGTCTCCGGGTCCTACTCCAAGACCCACCAATGGCAGGGCGGCGGCCATTGTCGCCTCTTCGTCGAAAACGGTTTGCAGAACCTGTCTCCGGGCTTCCGCGAGGCCTGTCGGGAATCGGAGCGACTGACGACCCGGCGCTTCAAGGCCGACCGCCAGACCCTGGCCGACCTTCAATCGTCCGGGGTCTGGGGCACGATTCAGTGGGACATCGGCGATGCGTGGATTTTCGAGGACCTGAGCCTCAAGTCGATCACCGCCTACCGCGCCCAGGAGGAGGCCTTCCGCGACGACCAGGACATGACCCAGATCGACCTCGGGTCGCGCACCTGGACCGGCGAGGACGTGATCATCGACGGCTTCGTGCTTCCGACGGCACCGATCGAGGCGACCCAGGTCAGTGAAGAATTGCAGATCGGGGGCACGGCCTGGGACGGGCGTATCTCCTTCCTGGGCGGCTTCTACTACCTGGCCGACCGGGCCACGCAGACGACCGCGACGACCTATGTGCCCAACCAGCCCACCCTGGGCGGCGTCTTCTGGGCGCGCAGCGACCTCGACAACTCGTCCTACGCGATCTTCGGCCAGGCCACCGCCGACCTCCTCGACTGGATGAGCCTCACCGTCGGCGTGCGCTGGACCCAGGAGGAGAAATCGACGACGCTCTTCGACTTCGAACCCGCGATCGATCGCGTCCGCGCCGACGCCTCGGAGAGCGAAACCTTCTCGGCCTGGACGCCGATGACGAGTCTCGCACTACGCCTGCCCGAGGAGCACATGCCCGACCCACTCGACCACCTGATGGGCTACTTCACGTTCTCGCAGGGCTTCAAGAGTGGCGGCTTCAATCTGCGCCCGATCGTGTTCACGCCCGACGTGCTCGAACCCTACCTCCCCGAGAATCTGAACTCCTTCGAGGTCGGCTTCAAGACGATCGGATGGGACAACCGCATCACCTTCAACACCGCGCTCTTCTGGAGCCAGTACGACGACATCCAGGTTCTGACCGTGACCACCGTCGACACCGGCGGGATCGTGCCCACGGTGATTCCGCTGACGCAGAACGCGGCGTCCGCCACGGTCAAGGGAGCCGAGTTCGAACTACTCTTCCTGCCCTTCGAGGGCATGCGGATCCAGGCCAACGGCGCGCTTCTGGATACGGAGTTTGGCGAGTACGAGGGCGTGAGCGACTACACCGGCGAGCCCATCGACCGGCAGGGCCAGACGTTCAACAACGTCCCCCCCTACTCCGCCTTCGTCGCCGCCCAATATTCATTCCCGCTCGAGGCCACCGGCACGACGTGGCTCGACGGATGGCTGACGCCGCGGATCGAGGGCGTCCTCACCGGCCCCATCCACTACCAGGGGCCGGAGCTTCCCTCGGCGACCCAGGATGCCTATGCATTGTTGAACGCGCGGCTCAGCTACGATTTCAACGACGACCGCAGCCAGGTCGCGCTCTGGGGGCGCAACCTCACCAACGAAGCCTACTTCACCGCGAGCGTCCCGGTGACCGCCTTCGGCTACAACATCCCCTACTTCGCGCCGCCGCTCACGTTCGGCGCCGAACTCACCCACCGCTTCTAGGCAGCGACCCGCCTGCGGCGCAGGGGACGGAACAGACGCACCGGACCCTCGCGGCGCCGCTCGTCGCCTGGCACCGCCATGCCGATGCGGGCCGCAGGGCATGCCCGGTCCTCCGTGAGCGGTTTACGTTTTGTTATGCAAAATGTGTGAACTTCTCCCTTACATAGGACCTGAATGACGTTGTACCCTGCCCTTCTATAGGGTCTCACAGGCCTCCCTCGATACGACGGACGGCCCGGCAAGGAGAGGCACGATGAAAAAGGAATCCCCCCAATGGTCGAAGCCGGTCGCGCATCGCCCGTCAGCCGGTCCGGTCGATCTTTCCGTCGCGCATCGCCTCCTCACAGGGGCGCACTCGGAACTGGCCCGCTTGAGGGTGATGCGGGGCACGCACCGGCGCGCAGCGCAGCGCATGCGGCGCGCCCTGGCGGCGCTGACCCTGGCCACGTCCCTGCTCGGAGCTCCTCTCGCCCTACCGGCGTCCGCCCTCCCCACCGTATTCAAGGCGCCGCCGAACCTGCCCGTCGTCGAAGAGGACGCGGCGCCGCACCTGGTCGACATCGACGGGGATGGTGACCTGGATTTCTTCTTCGGCTCGAAGTACGGCAACCTGAATTTCGCGGAGAATACGGGCTCTCGCACGACGCCCGTCCTCGCACCCATCGTCGTGAACCCCTTTGGGTTCGCCCGCATTCCCGACCAATACGGCACCGCCGCCGCCGGGTACGTTTCCGCTCCGTTCTTCGTC
This sequence comes from bacterium, assembly GCA_029976905.1. Classification (GTDB taxonomy): domain Bacteria; phylum Desulfobacterota; class Binatia; order UBA12015; family UBA12015; genus VGTG01. Next base: position 23,536 of record JAPOLW010000003.1, read on the forward strand.
GACATCGAGGGCGACGGCGACTTCGACGCGTTCGTCGGCGGTTACTCGGATGTCTTTTTCTTCGAGAATACGGGTACGAAGAATACTCCCGCCTTCGGTCCGGTTCAGACGGACCCCTTCGGAATCTCCAGCGCTCCCGCCGAGGGCTACCTCACGCACATCTGGCCGAGCCTCGTCGACATCGACGGGGACCGCGACCAGGATCTCTTCCTCGGCGCACTCAACGGGAAGACCCAGTTCCTGGAGAATACGGGCACACGTTCGAGCCCCGCTTTCGCAGCTCCGGTCGAGAACCCCTTCAACATCACCGATCCGCCGTATCAGTCGGGCCCGCAGTTCGCCGATCTTGATGGGGACGGCGACTTCGACATGTTGATCCCGGACGTAAATGGCCCCGTACACTTCTTCGAAAATACGGGTTCCGCGACCAGCCCCAACTTCGCGGCCGGCAACGAACACCCCTTCGGCCTGATCCTCGGCTCGGCGATGCGCGCGGACGGTGTCACGGTCTATGCGCCTCTTCTCGCCCTGGGCGACACCGACGGCGACGGGGACACCGACGTGGTCATCGGAGACTACACGGGCGCGACCCATTACGTCGAAAACGTCGGCACGCCCAACGCGCCGGCCTTCGCTCCCTTCGGCGGCATGGCCGCGCAGCGCCAGCTCGTTTCGCCGGAAGCCGTCGACATCGACGGCGACGGCGACATGGACCTCATGGTCGGGCGGGTCGGTGGCGTCGCCTTCTTCGAGCGCACGGGAAAGCCGGCGGCCTTCGCTTTCGAAACCCGTGTCGACAACCCCTTCGGCCTGGCGCCGGGTTCCGGCCTTCACGGCTCGTTCGCCGACATCGACGACGACGGCGACCCCGACGCCATCTTCCCCGGTGTTTCGCTTCAGGGCACCCAATTCCTCGAGAACACCGGTTCGGCCACAGCGCCCGCCTTCGCGCCGGGCGTAGCCAACGCCTTTGGTCTGGGGCTTGGCGAGGTCGTGCGTGCTCTGGAGATCGCCGACCTCGACGGCGACGGCGATTTCGACGCTTTTGCCACCGATACTCTTGGTTACCTTCGCTTCTTCGAGAACACGGGTCTGCTGACCGTACCGGAGTTCGCGGATGGCGTCGTGGGTGGGTTCAACCTTCCTGCCCGTTTCGTCCACCCCCGATATAAGGTCACGCCGACGCTCGCCGACATCGACGGGGACGACGACCTCGACCTGATGATCGGCACCCGCACGGAGACGACCGGGGCAACCGATCCCCAGTGCGTCTACGACTGCTACGTCGGCGAGACCTTGTACTTCGAGAACACGGGCTCATCGGCTTCACCGGAATTCGCCCCCGGCGTCGAACAGTCCTTTGGCATCTGGCCAATGCGCGGCGACGAAGATTACTCGAACTACGGGCAATCCTCCCCGCAGGCCGTCGATCTCGACGGGGACGGTGACTTCGACATCATGGTCGGCGAGGCCCTGGGTCGCCTACACGTCTTCCGGAACATTTCCTCGGAGGTGACCTGCGGGAATGGCAGGTTGGAAGCCGGAGAAATCTGCGACGATGGCAACACCAGCGACGGCGATTGCTGTTCTTCGACGTGCACGCACGACCCGGCCGGCACGGCGTGTGGCAACGACGGCAACGCCTGCACGGTAGGCTCGACGTGCGACGGCGCCGGTCTATGCGGCGAATGCAGCGCGCCCATCGGCGGCGTTGGCGACGTTTGCGGCTCGCTCTGCGGAGGGCCGATCCAATGCAAGCAGCCAGCGCCAGGTGTGTGCCGATGCGGAGGTCCAACCATCCGCTGAAGGCCAGGCCTCATCGGAGGGGCCGGGGTGAAGACGATCCCGGCCGACGCACGGCGAAAGAAGAGCGCCGTCGGGCAGCCACAGCCGCTCACCGCTCTGATCCCTACAAAACTTCCGACTCGCAATCCGAGCGTCAGCGACGCAGCGCCGTCGGGCAGCCACGACCGCTCACCGCTCTGCTCGCTACAGAGCTTCCGACTCGCAATCCAAGCGTCAGCGACGCAGTTCGGATAGCACCGACTCCGCCTGGCTGCGCAACGCCGGAGTCTCCAGACTCTCGGCCATGGTACGCATGAACTCCTCGGCGTGGGTGCCCGCGACGGCCCGGACCGCAGCCGCCATCTGCGGCGCGTCGACTCCCGCCCCCCCGAAGGACTGCATCTCGCCGTCGGCCTCGAAGACGCGCGCGAGGGCGAAGACAAGATGGCGAAGATCGTCGACTACGTAAACGCCGTCGAGGCGTACAAGGAGCTGTGCTCGACGCAGGTCCCCAACACCGTCTCGGACCTGCTCAGCCAGTACGTGCAGGTGTACGTCATC
>JAPOLW010000400.1 GCA_029976905.1 bacterium
CGCCAGATCCGCACGCGCTTGCGGGTCGTCGACGTCGATTTCCTGCGCCCCATCCTCCGACCCTCGCCGCAGCGACAGCACCTTTCCGGCACCGTCGAGGGTCATCTTGAGATTGCCGCGACGCACCGTTGAGAGCTCCGGGCCGAAGAGCTGGTAGTCCGAGTACAGCAAGCGCTCTCCCCCGGCGGCCGGTGGCGTCAAGAGAGAGATCCCGTCCAGCGCGGGTCGCTTCTCGGCGTCCAGGACGTCTAGCACCGTCGGCAGCAGATCGACCAGACTCCGCGCCCCGGAGTCCGTCCCGGCTGGCACGCCCATCGCATCGGGATAGCGGACGTAGAGGGGAACGTTCAGGAGCGACTCCTCCGTGTCGCGGCCATGCCCCATGGCTCCGGCGCGCAGCCCCTCCCCGTGATCCGAGAAGAAGACGACCAGGGACGATTCCATTGCGTACCGTTCGCCCCAGAGGTCGAGTAGGTCTCCGATCGCGACATCGGCTTCGGCCACGGCGGCGCGGTAGCTGCCGCGTGCTCCTTCGACCGCATCGTCGGGGTCCTGGTCCGGATGGGATTCGTTGAAGTGCCAGGGCTTCCAGTGGTGCACATCCATGAAATGCACGAAGAGGAAAACCGGCTGGTCCGCGGGAAGCGACTCGAGGATTCGCCCGGCGAGTTCGACCAACTCCCCGCCGGTGCGGAGTCCTGCATCGACGACGATGTCCCCGCCGCGCTGGGCGAGACCCGACATCGTCAACAGCCCGTTGGCCGTCAGCAGGACCGTCTCGTAGCCGTAGCGCCGGAGGTGATGGGGCAGCGTATCGATTCCGTCGGGAAACGCGCGGAACAACCGGTAGCGACCCGCGTCCGGGTTTCCGAAGCCAAAGAGCCCGTCGGGAACCTCGTCGACCCGTGCGGACATGCCCTCCGACACCCGCAATCCCGTCGTGTGACGTCGGGGAAAGAGACCGGTGAACGCAGAGGTGACCGCCGGCAGGGTCCAGCTCGCCGTGCTGAAGGTCCGGGGATAGGCCACCGCGCCCTTCGCGAACGCGCCCAGACGGGGCATGAGGTCGCCCAGCACTTCCTCTCCCATGGCGTGATCACGGCGATGGGTATCCGAGCAGATGAAGAGGATGGGCGGAAGCGCCCGCGCGGCGCGACTCTCGTCGGGCTCGGGCTCGCGGCGGAGTTTGGCGTTGGCCAGGATGCCCCGCGCCCCGGGGATCCGCGACTTGAAATCCCAGCGGACCGAGACCTCGTGGCCGTCGGCCGCAGCAAGCGAGAGACGCGACGTCTTGCGCAAAACGCCCAGGGCTCCCGTCGGCCGCTCGCGTAGAGACTCCAGAGAGTAGGCGGGCACACTCTGTCGAATCAGCTCCTCGCCGTCTTCTGCGACCACCGTCACCCACAAATGAGTGGCGGCCGGCAGCCCCTCACCATCGAAGAGCGGCAGGAATTCCAGAACGTACCGTCCGTCGAGGCGGCTGGAGAGACCCGCCTCGAGCCCCTTCTGCGCATCGAAGGAGTGACCGGTCACGAAGAACTCGCGGTCGTCCGACGCGGCGAGGGTGACGATCTCCTCCGACGAGACATCCAGCGAAGGAACCTCCATGGCAACCCGGCGCGTCGCATCCGGCGTGCAGGTCGCCAGCAAGAGCGCGCACATCCACCCGCCCCGGGTCCGTCTGCTTTCGCGTCCTCGCCACCCTCCCATGCCAGCGCTCCCTACCAGAGGACCATGACGCGCGCAGAGTCCAGAGCGAATCCGAGACGATCACGAACCCCGGTGCGATGGGCCGCGCGCACGAATCGTCGGTCAGCTTCGGGTGAAGTCGGGCTTGCGCTTCTCGCGCAGGGCCGCCGTGCCCTCGGCGGCGTCGGGACCGAAGAAGCCGAGCATCTCGAAGCCCAGGCTTGCGTCGAAGGCGGGCGCCGCCTGGTGCATCCAGAGATTGAGCGCGCGCTTGGTCCACTGGGCCGCTTCCTGGGGGCCGGTGGCGAGTTTCGTGGCGACCTTCATCGCCTCGTCGAGCAACTCGGCCCGGGGGACCGACTTGCTGACCAGGCCGATCCGGTCGGCGGTCTCGCCGTCGATGAAGTCGGAGGTGAGAAGGTAGTACTTGGCCTTGGCGAGACCGCAGAGCAGGGGCCAGCAGACGACCGCGTGGTCACCGGCGGCGACGCCGAGCCGCAGGTGGCCGTCGGTGAAGCGGGCCTCTCTGGCCATGAGGCTGATGTCGGCCATCAAGCCGATCGCGAGACCGGCACCGACGGCGACGCCGTTGATGGCGGAAATGATGATCTTGCGACAACGCAGCATCCGGTAGACGACGTCTCCGGCCTCGCGCATGACCTCGCGCAGCTCACCGTAGTTGCCACGGAAGCTCTCGATCCACTCGAGATCGCCGCCGGCCGAGAAAGCGTCGCCGCTTCCGGTGATGATCACGACCCGGGTGTCGTCGTCATCGTCGATGTCGTCCCAGACCCGGCTGAGACCCCGGTGCAGCCGCGCGTCGGTTGCGTTGAGCGCCTCCGGCCGGTCAATGGTGACCAGAAGGATGCCGTGATCCCGTCGCTCGAAGCGCAGGCCCGGGTAGTCGGAAAAGTAGGCGTCGGACATTTTGGTTCTCCTCGTTGTCTTCGCGGGTGCGACGGGGGGGCCGGGCGCGGGCGCCCTTCGGCGGCAGACCGGTGAGCACCGGTCGCCCTCGTGCGGCAAAGCGATGGGCGGCAGCCGTCCTTCCGCCGCAGACCGATGGGCACCGGTCGCCCTTCGACCGCAAATCGGTGGGCACCGGTCGCCCTTCAACCGCAGATCGGAGGGCGCCGGTCGCCCCAGGGCTCCGCCTGCTCCAGCTGCGCCGCCAGGCGGAGCAGGACGTCCTCACGCCCCAGGCGGGCGACGAACTGAACACCGACCGGAAGGCCGTCCGGGGTCCAATGCAGGGGCAACGACATCGCCGGTTGACCCGTCAGGTTGTAGGCCGGGGTGTAGGGGATGACCGAGAGAAGGCGCACCATCCCCGACATCGGATCGGCCGGATCGCCCGTAAGCCAGCCGAGCTTTGGTGGTGGCACCGCGATCGTGGGCGTGACCAGCACGTCGAAGCCGCTCTCCCACCACGAATCGACCTCCCGGGTATAGTTCCCGAGCCACTTCATGTGATCGACGTACTGGCTCGCGGTCTGCGTGCGCCCGACCTCGGCAAGCGCCCAGGTGCCCGGCTCGACGTCGTCCGGACCGATCTCCGCGCCGACCTCGCGCTCCCATTCGCGCAGCGCGGAGTCCACCCACGAGCCCACGATTCCCATGAACCCGGTGGATTGCTCGTCGGTCCGGTCCAGGACCGCCGGGTGCGACGCGTGCACGTCGTGGCCGAGCGTCGCCAGCAACCCGGCCGTCCTCTCGACCGCGCGAACGCATTCGGGGTGCAGCTCGCCAATGCCGCCCGGAAAGCTCGCCATCGTGCCGATCCGCAAGCGACCCGGGGTTTGGCCGACCTCCTGCGCGTAGGGGCCGCGCCGGGCGGGCGCGTCGTAGGGATCGCCCGCCATGGCGCCACAGATACAATCGAGGATCTGCGCCGTATCGCGGACGGTGACGCTCACGACGTGATTCGCGACGAGACCACTCCAGTACTCGCCGTATTGGGGTCCCAGCGACACCCGCCCGCGCGAGGGCTTGAGGCCCACGAGCCCACACTCGCTCGCCGGGATCCGGATCGAACCACCCCCATCGGACGCGTGCGCGGCCGGCACCAGACGCGCCGCGACGGCAGCCCCCGCGCCACCGCTCGAACCGCCGGTGGAGTGCTCCGTATTCCAGGGGTTGCGGGTCGGACCGTAGGCCCTGGGTTCGGTCGTGACGGTGAGACCCAGTTCGGGGGTGTTGGTCTTGCCCACGATCACGAAGCCCGCCGCCAGGATCTTCTCGGTGTAGTAGGCGCTGACCGTGGGCCGGTACCCGCGTCGCTTGAGGAACTCCATGCCGGCGTGGAAGGGCGCCCCGGCCAACGTCGCGTCGAGATCCTTGAGCAGGAAGGGGACCCCACGGAACGGACCGTCGGGAAGGGGGCCGCGCGCCGCCGCGCGCGCCTCGTCGAAAAGGGGATGGATGATGGCGTTCAGTTGCGGATTGACGGCCTCGATGCGCGCGATTGCCGCATCGACCAGCTCCAGCGGGGAAACCTTCCCCGCGCGGACCAGAGCGGCCTGC